>SKWY01000023.1 GCA_007128675.1 Deltaproteobacteria bacterium
GCGACCGTACTACTCGATGATCTCGGATACCACGCCGGCACCTACCGTCCGGCCACCCTCGCGAACCGCGAACCGAAGCTCCTTCTCCATCGCGATCGGCGTTATCAGCACTACATCGAACTGCACATTGTCTCCAGGCATCACCATCTCTATGCCCTCGGGCAATGTAACCGACCCAGTCACATCCGTCGTCCTAAAGTAAAACTGCGGCCGATACCCATTGAAGAACGGCGTGTGTCGCCCTCCCTCCTCCTTGCTCAATACATATATCTCAGCCTTGAACTTCGTGTGCGGCTTGATCGAACCCGGCTTCGCGAGCACCTGCCCCCTCTCCACCTCGTCCCTCTTCGTCCCCCTCAACAACGCCCCAATATTGTCTCCAGCCTGCCCCTCATCCAATAGCTTGCGGAACATCTCTACACCCGTACAAACCGTCTTCTTCGTATCCCGCAAACCTATTATCTCTATCTCCTCACCTACCTTGATCCGCCCTCGCTCCACTCTCCCCGTCACCACCGTCCCTCGCCCGGATATCGTGAACACATCCTCAATCGGCATCAAGAACGGCCTGTCCACATCCCTCTCCGGCGTCGGCACGTACTCATCCACCGCCTTTATCAGCTCCATAATCGAAGCATCGCCAACCTCCGACTCCTCCCCATCCAACGCCTTCAACGCCGAACCCTTCACGATCGGAATGTCGTCTCCAGGGAACTCATACTGCGAAAGCAACTCCCTAACCTCCAACTCCACAAGCTCGATGAGCTCCGGATCGTCCACCAAATCAACCTTGTTCAAATACACCACGATCTTCGGCACTCCCACCTGCCTCGCCAACAAAATGTGCTCCCGCGTCTGCGGCATCGGCCCGTCAGCAGCACTCACCACCAAAATCGCACCGTCCATCTGCGCCGCACCCGTGATCATGTTCTTCACGTAGTCCGCATGCCCAGGACAATCCACGTGCGCATAGTGCCTAGACTCCGACTGATACTCCACATGCGCCGTCGCGATCGTTATCCCTCGAGCCTTCTCCTCCGGCGCCTTGTCAATCGAATCGAACGCCGTGAACTCCGCTAACCCCTTGCCCGCAAGCACCTTCGTTATCGCCGCGGTCAATGTCGTCTTTCCATGATCCACATGCCCTATCGTCCCTATGTTCACGTGGGGCTTGGTGCGCTCGAACTTGGCCTTCGACATGAATAGCTCCTCTTTTTCGTTTACCGACCAGCAGGTCAGATACCAGATGTGCCCTTGAACTTCGCGACTATCTCGTCCGCAATTCCCTTCGGCACCTCTGCATAGTGCGAGAACTGCATAGTGTAGTTGGCCCGACCTTGAGTCATCGATCGAAGATCGGTTGCATACCCGAACATCTCCGCGAGGGGAACCATTACTTCAACAACCTGCACCCCTCCTCGCGGCTCCATACCCTGAACCCGGCCGCGGCGGCCATTCAAATCACCAATTACTTCTCCTGTAAACTCCTCTGGCGTAACTACCTCACATTCCATGACGGGTTCCAGCAAAACCGCCCCGCCCTTGGCACATGCCGCCTTGAATGCCATTGACCCAGCGATCTTGAAGGCCATCTCCGAGGAGTCCACCTCGTGGTAGCTGCCGTCGACTAGCTCTACGCCCACATCCACCATGGGGTAGCCGGCGAGAACTCCCGCTTGCATCGCTTCGACCACGCCCTTTTCGATCGCTGGCACGAACTCTCGCGGTATCACACCCCCCACCGTGACGTTCTCGAAGGAGAAGCCGTCACCAGGCTTTCGTGGACTGACGCGAAGATTGCAATGTCCGTATTGCCCTCTGCCGCCGGTCTGGCGAACGTAACGCCCTTCGGACTCGGTAGGCGCAGTGATGGTTTCCCGGTAAGCCACCTGTGGCTTGCCAACGTTCGCCCCTACCTTGAACTCTCGCTGGAGTCGATCCACGATGATCTCGAGGTGGAGCTCGCCCATGCCGGCTATCAAGGTCTGGCCGGTATCTTCGTCAGTGCGAACGCGGAACGACGGGTCCTCCATCGCCAGCTTCTGAAGAGCAACCCCCAGCTTCTCCTGATCCGCTTGGGTCTTGGGCTCTATCGCAATGTCTATCACCGGATCGGGAAAGTCCATTCGCTCCAGGATCGCAACGTTCGCGGCATCACACAGCGTATCCCCGGTAGTCGTGCGGCGCAGACCAACCGCAGCGACGATGTCACCGGAGTAGCACTCCTTCACGTCCTCGCGCTTGTTGGAGTGCATCCTCAAGATCCGGCCTACTCGCTCCTTCTTCTCCTTCACGGAGTTGTAGACGTATGAGCCCGAGGTCAGCGTTCCAGAGTAGATCCTAAGAAAAGTGAGCTGGCCCACGAAAGGGTCGGTGGCTATCTTGAAGCTCAACGCCGCAAAAGGCCCTTTGTCGTCCGGTGGCCTCGTCAGCTCGTTACCCTTGCCGTCCTCGCCACGAATGGGAGGCACATCGAGCGGCGATGGCAGATAACTCACGACCGCATCCAGAAGCTGCTGCACGCCCTTGTTCTTGAAGGATGCTCCACACAGGACGGGAACGATATTCAGCGAGATGCAGCCTCTGCGAATCGCGTTCCTGATCTCTTCCTCTTCGAGTTCTTCTCCCCCAAGGTAGCGCTCGATGAGACTCTCATCGTAGTCGGCAACCGCGTCCAGCATCTTCTCACGAGCCGCTCGAGCTTTTTCCTCCATCTCGGCGGGTATTGGACCGACCTCGAAGCTGGCGCCAAGGGTGTCATCGTCGAAGGTAATGGCCCGCATTCCAACGAGATCGATCATCCCGCGGAAGCCTTCCTCGGCACCCAGGGGTATCTGAATGGGAACTGGGTTCGCCTTGAGCCTGGCCCGCATCATCTCCACGACTCGCTCGAAGTCAGCCCCGACGCGGTCCATCTTGTTCACGAAAGCCGGTCGAGGCACCTGATAACGATCCGCCTGACGCCAGACCGTCTCCGATTGCGGCTCCACACCTCCAACGGCACAGAAAAGACCGACGGCGCCATCTAGCACCCGAAGGGACCGTTCCACCTCGATTGTGAAGTCGACATGCCCGGGAGTATCGATGATGTTGACTCGGTGATCGTTCCAGAAACACGTGGTTGCCGCGGAGGTAATCGTGATACCTCGCTCCTGCTCCTGCTCCATCCAGTCCATGATGGCGGTCCCATCATGCACCTCTCCCAATCGATGCGAGACTCCTGTGTAGAAGAGGATTCGCTCGGTGGTCGTGGTCTTACCGGCATCGATGTGGGCCATGATGCCGATATTTCGCACGCGTTGGAGTGGATGCTTACGAGACACGTCTATTTCCTGCCTGTTCCTTGAAAAACGAAGTACTGCCTTGCGCGCAACGAGCTAACAAACCGGTGCAACCCGCCGGTCGACCCGCCACATCGAGCATCCCATGATGTCAGAGACCCGATTACGCGAAATGACTATGTAATCAGCCACGCATCCACCGACCTTTCGGCGACAGCCGCGTGGGCAAAGGGACTGGACTCTTCAAGCTACCCGAGAGGTTCGACGGCGTTTTCGCCGTAAGACTCGAGGGTTCGCTATTGAGCCACTACCACCGATAGTGTGCGAACGCCTTGTTCGCCTCCGCCATGCGGTGAGTGTCCTCCTTCTTCTTGACAGAATTTCCTCTATTACCAGACGCGTCCTGAAGCTCTCCAGCAAGCTTCTCCGCCATGGTCTTCTCGCTGCGCTTCAGGGAGAAGCCCTTCAGCCAGCGCATGGCGAGCGCAACGCGTCGATCCGGACGAACCTCGACCGGCACCTGATATGTAGCACCACCGACGCGTCTGGAACGGACCTCCACGACCGGCTTCACGTTGTCGAGGGCCTTCTTGAAAACCCGAAGAGGCTCCTCACTCGTGCGCTTCTCGATGAGGTCGAACGCGTCATAGCAAATCCGTTCGGCCACGGTCTTCTTGCCATCGTACATAAGGCAGTTGATGAACTTGGCCACCAACCGATCACCATACTTGGGATCGGGGTTGATTCTTCTCTTCGGAACTTCGCGTCGGCGGGGCATTACTCGATTCCTCTTTCGTCAGCTCGGCTTCTTCGCGCCGTACTTCGACCGGCCTTGTCTACGACCCTGAACTCCAACCGTATCCAAGGTCCCGCGCACGATGTGATAGCGGACTCCCGGAAGGTCCTTCACACGACCACCACGAATGAGAACGACCGAGTGCTCCTGCAGGTTGTGACCCTCTCCCGGGATATAAGTCGTAACCTCTATCCCGTTCGTCAGACGTACACGGGCAACCTTACGAAGAGCCGAGTTGGGCTTCTTCGGTGTTGTCGTCACGACCCTGGTGCAAACTCCCCGCTTCTGCGGGCACGCCTGTAGCGCTGGCGCCTTATCCTTGGCCTTGAGCTGCTTCCGGCCCTTTCTAACCAACTGCTGAATTGTCGGCATGATACGTACTTTTCCCGGCCGCCGAGGCCACAAGGCCAACGCCGGCGACGGTTGTCTTATTGGGTTTCAATCGTGGGGAGACTCGAGTTCCGCCATTTCTGCATGCGAATCCTTCAACGACAGGGCGTCCGGAATCATCCCCAAAGAAGGCGGGCATTTACTGCACTTGCCCACCTCTTGTCAAGGATAATTCACCTCTCCTCTGCCACCGCCCCCGCCATTGCCTCATCCGCCGCGGCCAGAATCTCCTCTGCCACCTCTGCCTCATCCACCGGGGTTTCTACCTCTATGTCCACATTCTTGTAGATGGGCAACCCCGTACCGGCAGGGATCAAACGTCCCATGATCACGTTCTCTTTCAGGCCGCGCAGGTAGTCGATTCTTCCGGAAATAGCAGCCTCGGTGAGCACCTTGGTGGTCTCCTGGAAGGATGCCGCCGCTATGAAGGACTCGGTGGACAAGGAGGCCTTGGTGATTCCCAAGAGCAGTGGCTCGCCCATCGCGGGCTGGCCACCCATGCCAAGAACCCTTTCGTTCTCGTCCTCGAAGCTCCACTTCTCCACCTGCTCGTCCACCAGGAAGTTGGTGTCGCCCACATCGGTAATACGAACGCGTCGAAGCATCTGCCTGACGATTACCTCGATGTGCTTGTCGTTGATACCAACCCCTTGCAGTCGATAGACCTCTTGGATCTCGTCTACCAGGTAGCGAGCAAGCTCCTTTTCACCAAGGACGGCCAGTATGTCGTGCGGATTGACCGCACCGTCCATCAGCGAGTCGCCGGGACGCATGCGATCGCCTTCCTGAACGGAGATGTGCTTCCCCTTGGGGATGAGATACTCACGAGTCTCCGCCTTCGGATCATCGGGGACAACCATGACCTTTCGCTTGCCCTTCGTGTCCTTTCCAAACTTGACGATACCGTCGATCTCGGAAATGACGGCAGCCTCCTTGGGCTTCCGGGCCTCGAAGAGTTCGGCCACACGCGGCAAACCACCGGTAATGTCCTTGGTCTTCGTGGTCTCACGAGGAATACGAGCAATGACGTCGCCAGGCGCCAGCTCGTCACCATCGGCGACCGTGATGTTCGAGCCGACTGGAAGGAAGTATCTCGCGGGCTGCCCACTTGGTAGTATGAGGACCTCGCGGTTCTCGTCGAGTAAACTGATTCTCGGTCTGACCTCCGGATCCTTGTTCTCGATAATGACCCTCTGTGACTGTCCAGTAACCTCATCGAGGGCCTCGAGCATGGTTACCCCCTCCACGATGTCATCGTAGGCGACCCTTCCTCCCACCTCTGTGAGAATCGGGACGGCAAAGGGATACCACTCGGCGAGCAATGCACCGCCTTCTATGACATCACCATCCTCCACCAGCATCTTGGCGCCATAGATGACATTGTAGCGCTCACGTTCGCGGCCATTCTCGTCGACGATGATGAGTTCACCGTTACGGTTGATGACAACCCTGGCGCCATCGCTCCGCTTGACCGTCTGCAAGTCATGATACTTGATGGTACCCCCGGCACGACTCTCCAGAGTGGACTGCTCTGCCCGACGACTTGCGGCACCACCGATGTGGAAGGTCCGCATCGTAAGCTGCGTGCCTGGCTCTCCAATGGATTGCGCCGCTATGACGCCAATGGCCTCACCAAGGCTGACCTTGTGCCCACGAGCCAGATCGCGCCCATAACACTCGACACACACACCCCGCCTGGCCTGGCAGGATAGCACGGAGCGAATACGCACTCGCTCGACTCCCGCGTCCACTACCTTGCGGGATTTCTCCTCGTGGATCTCTTCGTTGGCCTCGACGAGGACCTCGTCCGTGAAGGGGTCCACGATATCGTCCAGCGCCGTTCGACCAAGGATGCGCTCGTGAAGTGGCTCGACCACCTCACCCGCCTCCACAAGAGCGGTGGCGGTGATTCCATCGAGAGTGCCGCAATCCTTCTCGGTGATGATCGCGTCCTGAGCGACATCCACCAAGCGACGCGTCAGATATCCAGAGTTGGCTGTCTTCAGCGCCGTATCTGCGAGCCCCTTACGGGCACCATGCGTCGAGATGAAGTACTGCAGCACCGAAAGGCCTTCTCGGAAGTTGGAGGTGATCGGTGTCTCGATGATCTCGCCCGAGGGTTTGGCCATGAGGCCACGCATTCCGGCGAGCTGTCTTATCTGCTGGGCACTTCCTCTCGCGCCGGAATCGGCCATCATGAAGATGGGGTTGAACGAAGGCTGCCTGACTATCTTGCCGTCTTTCATGACCTCATCGGTCCCGATGCTCGACATCATCTTGCCGGCCACCTCCTCGGTGACCTCCGCCCAGATGTCTATGACCTTGTTGTAACGCTCACCGTCGGTGATGAGGCCCTCGATGTACTGGTTGGTAATCTCCTCGACCTCCTTCTGGGCCCGAGCGAGATAGACTTCCTTCTCCTCCGGCACCTCCATATCCATAATGCCGATGGAGATACCAGCCTTCGTTGCGTGGCTATAACCTAGCGTACGCAGACGATCCGCGAGTAGAACAGTTTCCTTCTCGCCGCATAGCCGATAGCAGACATCAATGAGCTGACCGAGCGCTTTCTTGTCCATGGCCTTGTTTACCCACGTCTCGTAATCGATGACGCTGGGCACTATCTCGGCAAGAACTACCCTGCCAACGGTAGTTTCGACTCGCTTACCGCCAATACGACAAATGATCCTGGCCTGGAGCTCCACGAGCCCATGGTCTAGAGCAACTCTCACCTCTTCGGGAGAAGCAAAGAGCTTGCCGTCTCCACGCGCACCGGCCTTCATACGCGTCAGCCAATAGCAACCGAGCACGATGTCCTGGGAAGGCACGATGATGGGCTTGCCATTTGCTGGCGACAGAATGTTGTTGGTGCTCATCATGAGCACCCGAGCCTCCAGCTGCGCCTCGATGGACAAAGGAACGTGGGCCGCCATCTGGTCGCCATCGAAGTCGGCGTTGTAGGCGGAGCAAACGAGGGGGTGAAGCTGAATCGCCTTCCCCTCGATCAGAACCGGCTCGAACGCTTGGATGCCCAATCTATGGAGCGTCGGAGCTCGGTTCAGAAGAACCGGGTGCTCTCGAATGACCTCGTCCAAGATATCCCAAACCTCTGGACGTTCCTTCTCGACGAGCTTCTTGGCGCTCTTGATGGTTGTTACATAACCCTTCTCCTCCAGCTTGTTGTAGATGAAGGGTTTGAAGAGCTCCAGGGCCATGATCTTCGGCAGCCCGCATTGGTGAAGCTTCAGCTCGGGGCCCACGACGATTACCGAACGACCAGAGTAATCCACTCTCTTACCGAGCAGGTTCTGCCGGAACCTTCCCTGCTTCCCCTTGAGCATGTCCGAAAGGGACTTCAGGGGTCGCTTGTTCGGACCCGTGATCGTCTTTCCTCTTCGACCGTTGTCGAAAAGGGCGTCAACGGCTTCCTGCAGCATCCGCTTCTCGTTACGGATGATGATGTCGGGAGCATTGAGCTCCTGTAGCCTCTTGAGCCGGTTGTTACGATTTATCACTCTCCGATAGAGATCGTTCAGATCGCTGGTGGCGAAACGGCCCCCGTCCAGCGGGACCAACGGTCGCAGATCGGGAGGTATTACAGGGACTACCTGTAGCATCATCCACTCGGGATGGTTACCCGACTCGATGAAGCTGGTTACCACCTTCAGGCGCTTAGCGAATTTCTTTCGCTTGGCCTCGGAGGCAGTCTCCTTCATCTCCTGACGAAGCTGATCCGCCAAGGCATCGTTGTCTACCCGTTTGAGCAAGTCACGAACCGCTTCTCCGCCCATCTGTGCATCGAAGGAGTCATAGCCATACTCCTCCATTGCCCGGTAGTACTGCTCCTCGTTCAAGATCTCCGCTTCCTTCAGGGGAGTCCCCTTTGGATCGACGACGATGAACGCCTCGCAGTAGAGCACCTTCTCGAGGTCCTTCAACGTGATGTCGAGCACGTTGCCGATACGAGACGGGAGTGACTTCAGAAACCAGATATGCGCCACAGGGGTCGCCAAGTTGATGTGACCAAGTCGCTCTCTGCGAACCTTGGACTGGATCACCTCGACGCCGCACTTCTCGCACACTACCCCTCGGTGCTTCATGCGCTTGTACTTACCGCAGTTACACTCGTAGTCCTTGACCGGCCCAAATATCTTGGCGCAGAAGAGACCTTCCCTCTCGGGCTTGAAAGTGCGGTAGTTGATGGTCTCCGGCTTCTTGACCTCGCCGTGCGACCACTGCCGTATCTTCTCCGGTGAAGCCAGCGAGATGCGAATCGCGGAAAAAGACAGCGGGTCCTTGGGCTTCTCGAAGAAATTGAAGATGTCTTTCACTTGCGACCTCTTGCTTGGTGGATGAGGTACTGCTCCATATTCCCTGGGCTAATCCCGCCGGCGCGCCTTCGCCTAACACTCGCACCGCGCGAGATCAGAACCCTCAAAGACTATCTAGGCGGACCTACGGGCCATGGGGGCCACACGCTCGGCTATCTGAGACTCCTCTAGAAGCTCCACGTCGAGCGCCAGTGCCTGCAGTTCCTTGATCAAGACATTGAAGGACTCCGGCAAGCCGCACTCCAGCGTGTTGTCACCCTTGACAATTGCCTCGTACATGCGAGTTCGGCCCACCACGTCATCGGACTTGACCGTCAAGAACTCCTGGAGGCTGTAAGCGGCACCGTAGGCCTCCATGGCCCAAACCTCCATCTCACCGAGACGCTGTCCTCCGAACTGGGCCTTGCCTCCCAAGGGCTGCTGCGTCACCAGCGAGTAGGGACCGATTGAACGTGCGTGAATCTTCTCGTCCACGAGGTGATGCAGCTTGAGCATGTACATTATGCCCACCGTCACATCGGACTCGAAAGGCTCACCGGTGCGACCATCGAAGAGTATCGACTTCCCATGCTCCGGAAGCCCAGCCTTCGTCAAAAGATCGATGATCTCTTCCTGAGATGCCCCATCGAAAACAGCGGTGGCCATGTGGACGCCGCCCCGAAGCTTTTCCGCAAGACGTAGAAGGTCCTTATCCGTGAGATCGTCGATGATGTCGACGATCCTTCCTCGCTCGAAGATGCTCTTGAGCCGTTTACGGAAGGCATTGGCATCCCAGTTCTTCTCGATGAACTCGTTGATCTGCTGGCCAAGAGAATGGGCCGCCCATCCCATGTGAGCTTCGAGAACCTGACCTATGTTCATGCGGGATGGCACGCCAAGCGGGTTGAGCACGATGTCCACGGGAGTGCCGTCTTCGAGGTAAGGCATATCCTCGACTGGAAGCAATCGGGAGATGACGCCCTTGTTTCCGTGACGACCGGCCATCTTGTCGCCCACGGCAATCTTTCGCTTTATGGCGACGTACACCTTCACCATCTTGATTACGCCTGGGGGCAGCTCATCACCCTTCTTGATTCGAGCAATCTTCTCCCCGAAGAGAAGCTTGATTACCTCTTTCTGCTCATTGTAGCTGCCTGTGATCTGACGCACTCTCGAATCGGTCTTCTCTTCTTCGGTGACAATGTCGCGCCAGTACTTCTCTGGGACTGCGTCCAGGAGCGCATCGGTGAGCTCGTCGCCCTTCTTGGCCAACACCCGCCCCTTGTCGTCCACGAGGCGCGCGGCAACCTTCTTGCCCTTGAGCAGCTTGCGAAGCTTGTTGAACACGTTTTCCTTCAGGATTCGGATCTCGTCGTTCTGATCCTTGAGGAGCTTCGCTTCCTCCTGGGCTTCGATCATGCGAGCACGCTCGTCCTTCTCCACTCCCTTACGTGAGAAGACCTTCGCGCCTATGACCGTACCGTGCACGCCAGGAGGCACCCGCAGAGAACTGTCTCTAACGTCACCTGCCTTCTCACCAAAGATGGCTCGCAAGAGCTTCTCCTCGGGAGAAAGCTGCGTCTCGCCCTTCGGGGTGATCTTTCCGACCAGGATATCGCTGCTCATCACCTCCGCGCCGATTCGGACGATACCCGCTTCATCCAGATCCTTCAGGGCCTCCTCACCAACGTTTGGTATGTCTCGAGTGATCTCCTCCTTGCCAAGCTTCGTATCCCGGGCAATGCACTCGAACTCCTCGATGTGCACGGAGGTGAACACATCGTCCGAGACTAGACGATCCGACAGAAGTATCGAATCCTCGAAGTTGTATCCCTGCCACGGCATGAAGGCCACGACCACGTTGGCGCCAAGAGCAAGCTCGCCCATCTACGTAGCCGGTCCATCGGCGATCACGTCTCCCTTGCTCACCCGATCTCCCTTGAGCACTATCGGCTTCTGGTTGATGCAGGTGTTCTGGTTGGAGCGCTGGTACTTGATGAGGTTGTAGATGTCGACTTCCGTCGCCACATCGGTTGACGAAGGCGAAACATCCGCCTTGACCACGATCCGGCTCGCATCCACGGAAACTACCGTTCCATCCCGCTTCGCAACAACCGTAACACCCGAATCCGCGGCAACCTTGTACTCCATGCCGGTCCCCACGACGGGAGCGTTCGTGCGAATCAATGGAACGGCCTGGCGCTGCATGTTCGAGCCCATCAGAGCGCGGTTCGCATCGTCATTCTCGAGGAAGGGGACAAGAGACGCGGCCACCGAGACCAGCTGGTTCGGTGAGACGTCCATCAGGCTGACGTCCTCGGGCCGAGCTTGAGTGAAGTCACCACCCATGCGAGCGGCCACCAGCGGGCTGCTGAACCGGCGATTCTTGTCCATGGGCGCGTTGGCCTGCGCGATTGTATGTTTCTCCTCCTCGAGGGCAGAGAGGTAGACGACCTCATCGGTTACCCTCCCATCCTCGACCTTGCGGTAGGGAGTCTCCACGAAGCCGTACTCGTTCACGCGAGCAAAGCTCGACAAAGAGGCGATCAGGCCGATGTTCGGTCCCTCGGGGGTCTCTATTGGACAGATTCGGCCATAGTGAGTCGCATGTACGTCTCGAACCTCGAAGCCCGCCCGTTCGCGCGTGAGACCACCCGGCCCGAGCGCGGAGAGTCGACGCTTGTGAGTGACCTCGGAGAGTGGATTGGTTTGATCCATGAACTGGGAGAGCTGGCTGGAGCCAAAGAACTCCTTGATCACCGCGGTCACCGGCTTCGCGTTGATCAGATCATGGGGCATTAGAGTCTCTATCTCCTGAAGACTCATCCGCTCCTTGATGGCACGTTCCATACGAACCAAACCGATGCGGTACTGGTTCTCCAATAGCTCACCAACCGCGCGCACCCGGCGATTACCAAGATGATCGATGTCGTCGATGTGGCCACGGCCATTCTTCAGCTCGTTTAGATAGCGAATGACCTCGAGGATGTCCCTCTTGGTCAAAACCGTGAAGTCCAACGGTTCGTCCAAATCGAACTTGTAGTTCAGCTTCAACCGACCAACCTTCGAGAGGTCGTATCGGTCCGGGTTGAAGAAGAGGTTCATGAACAGAGTTGTAGCGGTCTCAACCGTAGGGGGATCGCCGGGCCTAAGCCGACGATAAATCTCCATGATGGCTTCTTCCGGGCTCTGCACCTTGTCCAGAAGCAAGGTATCGCGAAGGAAGCTTCCCACGTTCAGGTTGTCGATGAACAGCACCTGAAGCTGGTCGATCCCCTTCTTCCGAAGCAGCTCCACCTTCTCCTCGGTGATCTCCTCGTTGCACTCGAGAAGGATCTCACCGGTCTCCTCGTCCACGACGTCAATGGCGCATACCTTCGTCCAGAGATCCTCTGGCTCCATCGGCAAACGCTCTAGTTTTCTCTGCTCGAGCCGTCTCAAGACTCCGGCGGTGAACTTGCGGTTCTTCTTGACCAGAACCTCGCCTGTCTTGGGATCCTTGATGTCACGCGTCGCTCGCTGACCCCTTAGGACCTCGGGGTTGATTTCCATCTCGAACTTGTTCTTGCCGACGATGAAGATGCTCTCGGTGTCGTAGAAGTAGTTGAGAATCTCCTCGGTGGTACCGTACCACTCGATGGGGTTGACCCTGGAGGAGTCGGGTATCCCGCCCAACGCCCGAAGGAGCGTCGTCACTGGGAGCTTTCGGCGACGATCTATTCGAACGTGAAGGATGTCCTTATGATCGAACTCGAAATCGAGCCATGAACCGCGATAAGGAATGACACGGGCATTGTGCAAGAGCTTGCCCGAGCTGTGGCTGCGACCGCGATCGTGATCGAAAAAAGCACCTGGGGAACGATGCAGCTGACTGACGACCACCCTCTCGGTGCCGTTCACGATGAACGTGCCGTGCTGCGTCATGAGAGGAATCTCGCCGAAGTAGACTTCCTGCTCCTTGACATCGCGAATCGAGACCGCGCCGGTCTCCTCATCCTTGTCCCACACCACCAGCCGCACGACCACACGCATTGGCGCGGCACAGGTCATGCCTCGCTGGAGACACTCATCGACGTCGTACTTCGGCTTGTCGAGGTGGTAGGAGACGAACTCCAAGGAACTCGTCTCGTTGAAATCTCGAATCGGGAAGACGCTCTTGAACACCCCCTGAAGCCCTATGTCCTCTCGCTGTTCCGGCAGGACATCGGCTTGCAGGAACTTCTCGTATGACCTCTTCTGGATGTCTATAAGATTGGGAAGATCTATTGCCTTCGGGATCTTCGAGAAGTCCTTGCGGACGCGGAAGTTGTTCTGAACGATTGTCGCCATTGGCAATGCCTCGACGGGGGACTGGGTCCTACAGGAACACTCGATTGCTGATAGTGGGCAAGGACGAATACCCCGAAGCTTCACTTTCGGAGGCTTCGGGGCTCATCCTTGACCGCGAAAGGTCAGAAGCCGTAACTACTTGACCTCTACCTCGGCTCCAACATCGGCCAACTTCTTCTTGGCCTCCTCGGCCTCTTCCTTGGAAACTCCTTCCTTCACAGGCTTGGGAGCTCCCTCAACGAGATCCTTGGCCTCCTTGAGACCGAGGCCGGTCAAAGCGCGAACCTCCTTGATCACATTGATCTTCTTGGCGCCAGCCGCCTTGAGGATCACGTCGAACTCGGTCTTCTCCTCCGCCGCGGCCTCACCGCCGGCGCCAGGGGCGGCCGCCACGGCAACCGGAGCCGCAGCCGACACTCCCCACTTCTCCTCTAGAATCTTTACGAGCTCAGCGGCGTCCATGACCGTCAGCTCGGACAGTTGATCAGCAATACTATTGAGATCAGGCATTTTTCTTTCTCCTGGACCATGTCCTGTTTCCGGCTCGAGTGCCGATGAGCAGAACACGGACTATCATCAGCCCAAAAATGGGCATGGTTTTCATTGATTTGAACTTGGACCAGGCCCGGGGCGAGTCACCGAAGAGCGACCACCTTGCAGGCCCATCTTCTACTCCGTTTTCTCGGACTTCGCCTTGAGCACTTGAGCTAGCTGAGACGCAGGTGTGTTCATCAGGCGCAGCAGCGACTGCGCTGGCGTGTTCAACATGCCCAGCAGCTGACCGCGAAGCTCTGGTAGACCCGGCAGCTTCGAGAGTGCTTCCACATCCTTGGTGGAATAAAGCTTTCCACCGACCATACCGGCCTTGACCTCGAGCTTGCCCGCATTCTCCTTCAGGAAACCGTGTAGGATCTTGGCGGGGGCCACGACATCGTCGTAGCCGATCACAACGGCCGTCGGACCAACGAAATGCTCGCTAATCTTCTCGGCATCGGTACCCTCGGCGGCTCGCTTGGCCAAGGTATTCTTGACCACACGATACTCAACGCCGCTCTCACGGAACCGCTTTCGAAGCTCGGTCGCGTCGGAGACCGACAAACCGCTGAAAGCAACCGCTAGAGTTGCCTCGGCCTTCTGGAAACGTTGTTGAAGGTCGCTTATGAAGTGCTCTTTTTCAGTACGCGTCACGTTTTCTTCACCTCCTTTCCGCGCGAGATTGGCACGAGTCGGCAGCCCGATCTCGTGTCGCGTGGGCCATCCTCGGACCCACCTCACGCGGAAAGACGTGAAGCATAGAAAACCGAAAGGACAGCCCCCCTGGCCGACGGCCCGAGGGGGCGTAGTGCTCCTCGAAACCCTCGTCTGGACAGGCCGGCCCGAAAGCCGATTACCTCGAGATGAGACCTGCCGTCTTCGACCAGGAATACTTCTATTCGAATCTGTTTCCTTGTCCGCTAGAAGAACCTAGCGGACTTAAATGACCTCTCTACTTTTGAATGTGGGCCTGCAGTTCGACCGTATCCAGGAAGATGCCTGGCCCCATGGTCGAGGATATGGCGGCCTTCTTGAGATAAGTACCCTTGGCGGCCGCTGGCTTGGCCTTCATGATGGTATCGAGCAGCGTTACGACGTTCTCCTGAATCTTCTCGCTCTCGAAGGAGATCTTGCCGACAGGAGCATGAATGATGCCTGCCTTTTCGACGCGAAACTCGATCTTGCCTGCCTTTGCTTCCTTGACCGCCTTGGATACATCCATGGTGACCGAGCCCACCTTCGGGTTCGGCATCAAGCCGCGTGGCCCCAGGATGCGTCCCAACCTGCCGACCACCCCCATCATATCGGGTGTGGCGATGGCCTTGTCGAACTCCAGCCAGCCTTCCTGCACCTTCGCCGCAAGATCGTCGGCTCCCACCACATCCGCTCCGGCCTCCTCGGCCTCCGTGGCCTTCTCACCCTTGGCGAAGACGGCCACGCGGACGGTTCGGCCGGTACCATGCGGCAGAACAACCGCGCCTCGGACCATCTGATCGGCGTGCCTCGGGTCGACGCCGAGGTTCATCGAAACCTCTACCGTCTCATCGAACTTGGAGTGCTTGACCTTCTTCAGGGTATCGATTGCCTCGGAAAGGGGATACTTCCTGTCGCGTTCGACCGTTGCCAACGCGGCCTTGTGCTTCTTGCCTGCCATTTCATCTTCTCCATGCGGTCCTGGCGGCCGGCTCATCTTTGGCTGACCTCCCGCAAGCTGGGGTTTGTTCGTTGGCCAGTCCAAGCTAGGGACGGCCCTGTTCCTCTCAACTGACCATTTCGATGCCCATGGAGCGGGCGGTGCCGGCGATTGTCTTCACCGCCGCGTCGAGATCGCTAGCCGTCAGGTCGGGATCCTTGAGTTTTGCGATATCCTCGACCTGCTTCCGGGTAACCTTGCCGACGAGCTCCTTACCGGTCAGCCCCGAACCCTTCTCCAGACCCGCGGCCTTCAACAACAGCACGGCGGCGGGAGGCGTCTTCGTAATGAAGCTGAAGGAACGATCGGCATACACCGTAATGATGACCGGTATGACGTAGCCCTCCTTTGCGGCTTCCTGCGTCGCGGCGTTGAACTGCTTGCAAAACTCCATGATGTTCACGCCGTGCTGCCCCAAAGCCGGGCCGACGGGCGGTGAGGGGTTCGCCTTGCCCGCGGGGCACTGCAGCTTGATCTGTCCGATGATCTTCTTCATCTCGAATCACCTTGCTCTACTGGCTGAAAAAAGAAGCTCCCGCGCTAGGAAACCTTCTCGACCTGAACGAAATCCAGCTCCACCGGGGTATCCCGGCCGAACATGGATAATAGAACCTTGACCTTGCCCTTGTCCGGGCGCACGACTTCCACCACCCCCTGAAAGCCGCTGAACGGACCGTCGGAGACTCGAACTTGATCTCCGACTCCGAACTCCACCTTGGGCTTCGGCTTCTCCTCGCCCGCGGAGATCTGACCTATGATCCTTCGCACCTCGGGTTCGGGAACGGGGGGCGGGTTCTTGGCGTTGCCCACGAAACCCGTAACCTTCGGCGTGTTCTTCACGCAGTGCCAGGTACGGTCATTGAGCACCATCTTGACGAGGATGTATCCAGGAAAGAACTTCCGCTTGCTGGTTCGCCGCTCCCCTCGAACCATCTCGACGACATTCTCCATGGGAATGAGAACCTCTTCGAAATAGTCGGCTAGCCCGTCGGAACGAATGCGCTCCTCTAGGGACTTCTTGGCCTTGTTCTCGTACCCCGAGTAGGTATGGACCACGTACCACTTCTTGTCGGCCATTGAGTTCTCCCTGGTGCGCAATGTGGCTGTAGTAGCTGTTGCGTCGTTCGACAAAACGTCACCCTCCAAGGTACCTGGGAACCTCGTATATCCGGTTGGTGAATCCCGCCCAGGTCAAGTCGAAGACACCTAGAATCACTGCCACCACGGCAGTGCAAACTAGCACGGCGATTGTCGCCGCTTTGGTTTCCTGCGCCCTAGGCCAGGTGACCTTGCGCAGCTCGGAGACAATCTCCAAGGAGACATCTCGGGCGTCCTTGCGCATCCAGATGGCTATCGCCGCGCCAAACGAGACAACGAACCCGATAAGAGACGTCAGGGTCCACTCCTCGCCCACGATACGCGTATCAACCCATCCGGCCCAATCCCACGCCATTCGCAGGATCTCAGTCAGGAACATCCCGATGAGGACGGCAAAGAGAAAATAAGAAATTGCGACCAGGCGTACGTTGGTCATGATGTGATCCGATGGCAGGCCAGGAGGGATTCGAACCCCCAACCCGCGGTTTTGGAGACCGCTGCTCTACCAATTGGAGCTACTGGCCTGAATCCGATTCGATGAGGTTTGAAAAAAATTACTTGGTCTCCTTGTGAAGACGATGCCCCCGACACCTTGGGCAGTACTTCTTCATCTGCAGCTTATCTGGCGTCTTTCGCTTGTTCTTGGTGGTCGAGTAGTTGCGCTCCCTACAGGCCTCGCACTCGAGATGGACAATGTTTCTATTACCTTTGGGCATGACAAATTCCCCGCCCGGTGACGTATTTCGCACCGGGCCAAAACTTCTTGGCGACCGTACTACTCGATGATCTCGGATACCACGCCGGCACCTACCGTCCGGCCACCCTCGCGAACCGCGAACCGAAGCTCCTTCTCCATCGCGATCGGCGTTATCAGCACTACATCGAAC
>SKWY01000139.1 GCA_007128675.1 Deltaproteobacteria bacterium
CCCCTCACCTTCCAGGTCGATATCGAGGCGCAAACGTCCTCACCCCGAAACCGATCCAATTCCAAGTGGCTCCCACCCCGACTCCTGGCAGGAGCCGGAGTAATCGCCGAAACGCGGCAAGGTTACTTCGCGAGCCTGCACGCAACGAACCTCTTCGACAATCGCCGTCTCGAAGACGTCTTTGGCTACCCCCTGCCCGGCAGGGCGGCCTTTGTCGCGCTCGGCTTCACCGACTGACCAGTCTCGATGCCGCCCCTCATTCACTCTCTGGAGATTCAAAGGATGAACTTTCCGCGAACGACTCACCTCTTGTCTGTTTCAGCCGCGCTTCTCTTGGCCATCGTCGGATGCGAGGAAGAAGAAGATACGAGCAACGACGAGAAGCCGGTCTTGAACACAACCCTTCTCGAACTTGGCGATGACTGCCTAGTCGCGGCTTACATCGCCATATCCGGCGGTCGGGCATACGTGACTTGCGAAGGAACCTGGGGAGCCGACGAGGGCCGCCTGGTGGTGATTGATCTAGAGGACCTCTCAATCCTTGCCAGCACCCACCTTGGCGGCATGGCAGGCCCAGTCGTTATCAACGATCAGCATGTGGTAGTCGCCGACGGTCTTGAAGGCAGGGTGTTCATAACGGATTTGGACGGTGAGCCCCTACATGACTCAACCGATCCAGTGGTCCTCTGCCCTTCCGATCCCGATGCCGGATCCTTCCAGTTCATCAGGGGTCTTTCCGCGATCGGGGGCGGCGAGCTGCTGGCGTCTTGTTTCGGCACCTCCGAAGTCATTCGATTCGAATATGCGGCCGGCGTCGAGTCAGGCGAGGTCGTTCATGCCCGCATAAACGGAAGAGCGACAGTAGGTCATGGTCCAGGCGCGTCCGCGGCTTGGGCCCAAGACCGCGCCATCGTCATAGACGAGCTCGCCGGTACCGCGAGCCTTCTGGAGCTCGGAGCCGATATGAGCGCCGATGTCGGTCGCTGGATGCTGGGTGAGGCCCCGGTAAGGCTGGCAATCGAGGAGCAGCACATGTACGTCACGAACTCCCTGTCTCATACACTGCAGCTATTGGACCTCGAACGAGACCCGGAGTCGGCGACGGTTCAGGAGGTCTTCATCGGCGATGGGACGAATCCAATGGACCTAGCGGTCCGCCCCGATGGATCCGTCCTGGTAACTCTTCTCATGACGAACCAGCTTGCGATCGTCGATCCGAGCCTTGGCGTGGTTACGAGCAAGATGAACCTTCCCGCCGGGTCCGACCTATTGCCCTTCGAGGGAATGACCCCGCTGGCTAGACCTCATTGCCTGGCCATTACCGATGACGAGCGAGTCCTCGTGACTCTGAATAACCTGGACGAGGAGTGGCAACCAGCCGGCCCCGGACTGATCGCGATTCTGGACCTAGACGAGGAGAGCCTGTGAAGTACACCCGCAAAGGCGCCAAGCTCTCAAAGGCCTTGGCAGCCGGGCTAGCGCTTTTTTTCGGGCTTCTTGTCTTCACACTCGAAAGAGAAGCACCGTCAGCCCTCGAGCAGGCCCCCCGATCATCATCCCAAGAAGCTCAGGGACTGGCAGCAGATCTCGTGCCTGGCGACTCGGTATCATCGAAACGAGATAACGCGTTTTCCCAAGAGGAGATCTCCCGCGAGCAGGGTTCGAGCGGTCCATACCTATTGGGAAACACCTCATCCTCGACTCCCAGGCGCGTGGTAAGCCTTTCGCCCGCCCTGACCGAGGTCGTGATAGCTCTGGGAGCAGCCCAGCGGCTCGTTGGAGTCACGCGCTTTTGCGATGATCCCAAGGTATCGGAAATCGATCGCATCGGTGGCTTCCTCGATCCGAGCCTCGAGGCAATCCTCTCCACCGCCCCCGACCTGATCGTAGCGGAGCCCAGCCCGGGAAACCGTGATGCGGTCCTGCAGCTTGCGAAACTCGACTTTGCCGTTCTGGTCATCCCCCACGGAGGCGTAGCCGAGATGCGCGCCGCCCTGCTCGCAGTGAGCGAGCATCTGGGAGTACCCGAAAGAGGCCGCTCGCTACTCGAATCCTTCGACCAGAGTATTGAAGAGGTCAGACGGGCGGCGGCATCGAAACCCGTAAGACGGGCAGCTCTCATCTATGGCCGAGATCCTCTAGTGTTGGCTGGCCCGGGATCATTTGGAAATGAGCTGCTCACGATGGCTGGCGGCGAGAACATCGCAAACAACTCGAAGGTACCCTACGCCAACTACCCTCTCGAGCTCCTCGTCGCCAAGGCACCCGAGGTCGTCATCGAAACTCCAATGACCGCGGGTGAGGATAAGAAGCCCCTGCTCCTTCACGAATCGACGCGTCATGTCGTGGTTTCCGGCGATGCCCTACTTCGTCCAAGCCCGGCGCTCGCCGACGCCGCGCGCATGCTTCTTTTCGCTCTTCATCCGGGCATCGATATGGAAGAAGACGTTTCGAGGTCGTCTTGGCGGCCCCATGGCTCGACGCAGGAGACGACGGCGATCTCCTCCAAGACTACGAGCCGAGCAAGCGAGAAATCGCCATGACCACCACGACGGGAAGGACGGCCCTCAATCGACCGCGGCTCACCGGAGCCCGGTGGGCCGGCTGGATCGTGGGCCTTCTAGCCTTGACGACCGCCATCGCGATGCTCGCCCTTCTTCTGGGCGTGACGCCCATAAGTCCGGTTAGGGCCCTGACCCCCGACACTCTCGACCAAACGATACTGCTTGGGATTCGCCTTCCCCGCGTCCTTCTTGGCCTGATGGTCGGTGGGGCCCTAGGCGCGGCTGGAGCCGCTCTCCAAGCGATCCTGCGAAACCCGCTCGCCGACCCTTTCGTCCTGGGCGTAAGCGGCGGTGCGGCTCTGGGCGCGACATTCGCGATAGTCGCGGGGGCCATGCTCACCATGAGCATTGGGCCCCTCGAGATAAGCGGTCAGGCAGATGGCTTGGCGGGCGCGGTGCCGATCTCGATCGCCGCCGCAATCGGTGCTCTCTGCTCGACCTTTCTGATGCTCTTCGTCGCCAGATCCAGCGGACGGCTGGAGCCTCATTCAATGCTTCTTGCGGGTGTAGTCTTCAATGCATTCGCCGCGGCCCTCATTCTCTTTCTGCGAACCTTGGTCACCCCCGATCAGGCACATGCCCTGCTCCCTTGGCTCGTAGGAAACCTTGGCCATAGATCATGGTCCTACCTTGCAACGGGCGCAGTTCTCGTCGGCGCGGGCACCTGCTTTCTCATCCTGCGCTCCTCCCGCCTCAACCTTCTATCCGTTGGTGAGGAGTCGGCGGCCACACTTGGAGTCGACGTCGAAAGAACGCGCCTGGAGCTGATCGTGGTGGTCTCCATGATTGTAGGAGCCACTGTCAGCCTAGCGGGGCTCGTCGGCTTCGTGGGCCTGGTCGTCCCACATATGCTGCGGCTAGTCATAGGTCCAGATCATAGATTGCTCATCTTGGCATCAGCTCTCGGAGGAGCCTCGTTTCTTGTGGGCTGCGATCTGCTGTCCAGGCTCGCCTTTCTCTCGGTTGGGACGGAGCTGCCCGTCGGGGTCGTCACTGCCATGATCGGCGCCCCACTCTTCTTGGTCCTCCTTCGCCGCAGCGACAGAAAGAGGCACTAGCACCATGGACTCTGGAGAAGATGGAGAGACAAGGATCCTCTCGGCCCAATCCTTGAGCTTCCAATGGACGGCGGATGAGAAGCCCGTCGTCGATGACGTAAGCCTCGATGTGGGCTTTGGAGAGATGGTCGGCCTGATAGGCCCGAACGGCGCCGGCAAGTCGACACTTCTTAGGCTCTGCGCCGGCCTACTCACCCCCCATGCTGGAGAGGTGCGTTTCTTATCGACATCCCTTGCCGAGTGGGCACGAAAGCCCCTCGCGCGAGAGATGGCAATCGTTCCACAAGACATGTCGGTACCCTTTGCGTTCAGTGTCGAAGAGCTCGTCCTGATGGCGCGCTCCCCTTACAAGGGCGCGCTTGGGTTCGAGACCCTGGAGGACCTCGAGATAGCTCGGGCCGCACTGGAGGAATTCGATCTCCTACAGATTTCGGGCAGACCCATCGATCGCGTTTCGGGGGGCGAGCGCCAGCGAGCCTTCATAGCCCGCGCGATTACCCAGCAGCCGAGACTGCTCCTCTGTGACGAGCCCTCCTCTCACCTGGATCTGCACCATCAAGCAAAACTCTTTCGCATCCTGCGCAAACGGATCGAGAACGGCTCGCTATCCGTGCTGGTAGCCCTCCACGACTTGAACCTCGCCGCGGCTGCTTGCGATAGGATAGTCCTGATGGACGCTGGCCAAGTAGTCGCTTGCGGAGCGCCCATCGACGTTCTATCCGCAAAGACACTCGAGTCGGTCTATCGCACGCGCCTCGTGGTCGACATCAATGAGGCAACGGGCAGGCCCTATGTTCTGACCTGCGCCGGACGCTAGGTTCGGGCCGCGGCGGATCGTCCCTGGCCGAGATCGAGATCCTGTCGAGGGTCTTTTTGGTAAGGCTTGAAAGGGTGCTTGTCCTGTGCCATCGCATGGCATCTTGCCGTCCAGTCGCCTGCGCGAGATCGCGATCCGAATCTGGAGGCGAAGAGCCCAGCCCAGACAAAACAGCGAGAATCGCCTGGGCTCGGTCTTCCCACCGGGCTTTCAGTTTCCATCAAGTGCGCGGTCTTTCAGAATCGCTTCGCCCATGTGGTTCTTCATATTCCAGAAGGCCTGCGCCATCAGGTTTCGCGATACGCCGCACATGGCCCGCGATACGCCCTCGCCCTCGCGCTCGCCATCTTGGACTCACACAACCCCTACGTCTTGGAGCCCCGCCCTTTCATCATGGCTCGAGTCGGCAATCAAGCCTGGAACAAAGCCGGGATACTCACTGAATATCCAAAAGCAATCTGCTATGGTTGGCATTAGGGAATCAGTTGAGATGCGCCCTCTTTTCGGGAGGTAGGAATGAGAGTCAAAACAAACGTCAAGTCCTGTTCGCTCGCACCAATCTGTGTTGCTACCCTCCTCGCCTTCCTCCTCCCAGCCTGTGCCTGCGAGACCCAGCCCATCCGTCTTTGCCCCGAAGGTGAGACGATAGACGAGCACGGAAACTGCGTGCCAATCGAGCCACCAAACGGTGGCGACAACGGCAACAACGGCAACAACGGCGACAACGGAAACAACGGTAACAACGGGGACAACGGAGACAACGGCGACAATGGGGACAACGGCGACGATCCCTTTGATCCCTGGCAAGACAGCTCCGGAGACGGCATTCCCGACTTGATTGACAACTGCCCGGACCACTACAACCCCGACCAGGCGGATAGAGACGGCGACGGAGTGGGAGATGTCTGCGACAACTGCCCGGATCACTACAACCCGCTACAGATCGACTCCACCGGTGACGGTATTGGTGATGCCTGCGCGCCAGAGCCGGCGGGCGATGTCTGCGGCTCGATAACCGCGGACTTCGAGTACTTGGCACCAAACATCTACATCACCGTCGACGAGTCGGGCTCCATGGGTGCAACGGACGGCACTCCCTACACCCGGGTAGAGCGCGTTCAGCAGGGGCTCACCGAGATGACTCACCTCATAGGCGAGCACGTGCGCCTGGGACTCGGCGGTTTCAGTGGAAGCTGCGGCCCGAGCGCGGCAAGGCAGATCCTCCCTCTCGGCTGGCACACCACACAGGAGATACTGAACGCAATCGACGATCTATCTGCGGGCGGGCTTACGCCCATGCACGATGCCGTCCGTGACATTTACCTCAACAGCCGCCTCGATGATCCAAGCGACCCCCTCTGCGACCAGCGTGCGAAGATCTTCATCCTAATCAATGACGGCGCCCCCAACGCCTGCAGCTGTAGCAGCAGCCAATCGAGCAACTGCGAGGAGGCCACGAGGATAGAGATCGATCATCTGTACACGCAGTACGGAATCCCGACGTTCATCGTAGGCTTCAACTTCAACACCGACATCTTCAACAATCTCGCCGAGGCGGGCCGGACCGACAACCCTCACGATCCCCATAATCGCTACTACATGGCCGACGACGGGGCGACCCTGGCCGCCGCTATCGAGGACATCACCGGAAGCTACATTTCCTGCAGCTACTCCATCGATCCGCCCGCCCCATCCATTGGACAGATATGGGTAGCCATAGACGGCCAGTGGCTTCCCGAGGACGAGTACACATACGACGTGGACAACTCGATCCTCGAGCTATCCGACTCCGCCTGCGCCGCGCTCCGTCAGGTCGATGATACGACCTCCACTGGCCTCGAGATCAGCCTCGGCTGTCCCCTATGCCTTCCCCCCGGCGGCGAGTGCCCTCCCGAGTGGTGTGGCGACAACTGGGAGCCCCATCCGGACTGCCCCGACTGCTTGACGGCGGGAGAGATCTGCATCTCTACCGACCAGTGCTGTGAGCCCTTGGAGTGCGTGGAACAGGGTGATACCGGCATCAGCATTTGCGTTTCTCCTTGCTATCCAGAGGGAGCCGCTTGCCGCGAGGACGAGGACTGCTGCTACGGGCAGTGCACGAGACACGATGGCCAGGAGACCGGAATCTGCGGCTGCGTCCCCTTCCAAGGAGAGTGCATGTATCACCAGGATTGCTGCGACGGATTCTGTAGGGGGGCAAACCCCGACGAGGGCGAACCGGGCTTCTGCGACACAATGGGTTAGCGGTCCCTGGAAGGCAGCACGAGGAAGAAGTTCCTTCGCCCTACGTCTGTAAGAGGCAAGCGAACCTGTTAGACTACTTGTTGGGCAAAGATAGACATCATCCTTGGAGGGTGCCATGTCCAGGCAAGGCGGCAGTCTTCCTTCAGCCTCGAACAAGCTAGCGATCTTGGCGGGTCTTGCGATCCTGCTGCCAGCCTGTGCTTGTGAGACCCAGCCCATCCGGCTGTGCCCCGAAGGCGAGACGATCGACGAGCAGGGAAACTGCGTGCCCATCGAAGGGAACAATGGCGGTAATGGCTCGGGCAACGGTGGCGGTGAGAATGGTGGCGGTGAGAATGGTGGCGGGGGGAACGGCGGTGGAAACGGCTCCGAGCCCTTCGATCCTTGGCAAGACACCTCTGGAGACGGCATTCCCGACTTGATTGACAACTGCCCGGACCACTACAACCCCGACCAGGAGGATAGAGACGGCGACGGCGTGGGAGACGTCTGCGACAACTGCCCGGATCACTACAACCCGCTACAGATCGACTCCACCGGTGACGGCATAGGTGATGCCTGCTCTCCAGAGCCAGCGGGAGACATCTGTGGAGAGATTACGGCCGAGTTCGAATTCGTTGCTCCCAATATCTTTCTGACGATTGATGAATCCGGCTCGATGAACCGCACTGACGATACCGACCCGCCCTTGACTCGTTTGGAGCGGGTGCAGGAAGGGCTTGTAGAGATGGCCCACCTGATTGGGGAGGATGTAAGGCTAGGGATGAGCGGTTTTGCCGGAGACTGCGATGGCTCCGGTGTTCGACAGGTTCTCGATCTGGGCGCGCATACGACCCAAGAGATACTAGACGCCGTCGATGACCTGCAGATTCGCGGCGGAACGCCGATGCACACGCCTATCATCGACGTGTACCAGAACAGTCGCTTGGATGACCCCAGCGATAGTCTCGACGCTCAACGCGTCAAGACCTTCATCCTTTTGGGTGATGGTGCTCCAAACCGTTGTGACTGTGTGCAACAAGGCGATGAAACCTGCGCCGATGTCGTGACCCGAAAGATTGATCATCTCTACACCCAGTACGGGATAAGAACCTTCATCGTGGGTTTTGCGTTCAGCACGAGCGTATTCAACCGGTTCGCCGAGGCCGGCCGAACAGACAACCCGAATGATCCCGACAACCGCTACTTCATGGCGGATGACGGCGCCACGCTCGCCGCGGCCATAGAAGCCATTGCTGGAGAGCTGGCGCCCTGCAGCTACTCCATCGATCCGCCCGCTCCCTCCCCCGGGCAGGTCTGGGTGGCCATAGACGGCCAGGTGCTTCCCCAGGACGAGTACACATACGACGTGGACAGCTCGGTCCTCGAGCTATCCGACTCCGCCTGCGCCGCGCTCCGTCAGATCGATGATGCGACCTCCACGGGCCTGGAGATCACCATTGGCTGTCCCCTATGCCTTCCCCCCGACGGCGAGTGCCCTCCCGAGTGGTGTGGCGAGAACTGGGAGCCCCATCCAGACTGCCCCGACTGCTTGACGGCGGGCGAGATCTGCATCTCTACCGATCAGTGCTGCGAGCCCTTGGAGTGCGTGGAGCAGGGTGATACCGGCATCAGCATTTGCGCTGCTCCTTGCTACCCGGAGGGAGCCGCTTGCCGTGAGGACGAGGACTGCTGCTACGGGCAGTGCACGAGACACGATGGCCAGGAGACCGGAATCTGCGGCTGCGTCCCATTGCACGGAGAGTGCATGTATCATCAGGATTGCTGCGACGGATTCTGTAGGGGGGCAAACCCCGACGAGGGCGAACCGGGCTTCTGCGACACAATGGGTTAGGACGAGCTTTAGGGAGAGGCCGTCGCTCGAGAGACGCAGATACTAGGCAAAAGCTAGCTGACGAAGCTTTGCTTTATAAGGCTCCTCTCAAACAAAGGAACCGCATCTCAAAGAGGAAGCTCTTGCTGTCCGCTCCAGCCATCTTTCGTGTCCATCAGCCGCTTCATGAATCTTCTGAGCGTCGCGCCGTCAAGGGGCTTGATCAGATAACCAATGGCCCCCATGTCCTTGCTTCGTTTCAGGTCCCTACGTTCCGCCGATGTCGTCAGCACAACGACGGGAATCAGCTTCAAAAGGGGGTCCTTTCGAATCATTGCGAGAAAGGCGAAACCATCCATCCGGGGAAGGCGAAGGTCCAACAGCAGGAGATCTGGAATGAAGCCCGATGCGAGAATCTCCAGGGCCTCGATGCCATCATGAGCCACTCGAACCTCTCTCACCTCGTCTAGGCGACTCAAGGAAAGCTTGGCCAACAGGGCATGATCGGGGTTGTCCTCCACGAGCAGTATGGAGGCGTAGCTGGGGGAAGCATCAACCATGGGGGCTCACGCAACGCCGTTGACAAACGGGCTCCCACACAAGATGGGAGCCGATTCGGATGCGCGCAATGAGGACATTCGTCGCCAAGGCTCGATCTACAGCATCCCGTGCCTTCTGGCCGCTCGAGACAACGCAGCCAGATCGACACCGAGCAGCCGTCCCTCCCGAAGAACGATTCGGCCGCCGACAATCACCCAATCCGCTCCGAGCACTCCGTCGAGGCCACTCATCCAAGAGCCGCCATCGATAGGCCAAGAGGGTCTCCAGCGATGCACTACGACGTCCGCCAAGGCTCCAGGGACAAGCAACCCAAGGGGAGCATCAAGCAAGCTACCGACCAATGAGGCGCCGCCCTTCAAAGCATCGACGGCAACACTAGTTCGAGGAGACAAACCAGCGCGCATCCCCGCCGAAAGGGCAGCTATCTCCGATAGCGGACCTGGTCCCGCATCACCTGTACCAAGTGCAACATTCCCGCCTTTTGCTCGCATTCTCTCCAAGAGAGGAACGTGCCCACTACGTAACGCGCTTCGCGGACAGGAAACGAGCCAGGCCCCCGTCTTCACCAAAGCGTCCATCTCTTCGGAGTCGAGTAGATTGCCATGGCCAATCAGTGTCCTTGGGCCCAGCAGACCGAGGCGTCTAAGCCGCTCGACGGGCCGGCAAGAGAACTGCTCGTAATTATCCCTCAATTCATTCTCATCCGCCGCCGCGGCGATTAGTCTTGGCAATGGTCTGCGAATACCCGCTACGTGGGCTTCCATGGTCACGCGAAGGCGGTCATCGGACCATCGGGCCATGTTGCCAGCCGCCAAGGCCGGCATCCAGAAGACCCCGCGTCCCGAGAGTTGTCGAGATAAGCGAGAGATGGTGTCGGAGGCATCGCTAGGCTCTTCGAGCCCCCCCTCCACTCCTAGTATGGTTCGCACTCCGAGCCGCTCGATGAAGCCAACAATATCCGCGGCAGAAGAGCTGCCCACGATGGCGACGACCGACGTCGTTCCCGTCAGCACCGCATCGGCCAAATGAGCCGCCGCACGCTCCCGAGGCTCTGGTAGGAGCATCCACGAATCGACGAGCCCTGGTGTGACGAGACGCCCATCCGCATCAATCCGCTGATCCGAGGGCCCCGGCGAGAGGCGCCTGCCATCCTCCCACAATTCCGAAACAAGACCCCGGTCGATGACTACGCTGGCACCGTCGAGAACGCGGCCGTCTCCTACCGCAACCACGCCTCCCTCGATGATTATCCGTCCCAAGAATGGCACCATAGCACACTAGGCGCCGGAAAGAACCGCGTCAATCGAAGCCTTCACGTCCCTGGAAGGAGACTACCTCTCGGTCAAAAATGACCGAGGCCGCCAGCACCCTCGCGAACCAGGTCTCTCGGCCAAGAAGTCTCTTCATGCAACCGGCAACCTTGAGGAACGGCGCTTCGCGCAAATCAGGATGGCCCCAGTTCAAAGCACTTCGACGGGGGGGCAGACAGAGTTGACGGCAAACTAGCCTACTTCCAGGAGTTTATCGAGTCTACCATGCTGCAAGATGGAGCTAGACAACTCAACGCTTCCCGAAAAGACGGGGCGGGGCCTTCACTTCAGCAGCTTACTTACGGGCCAGGGTTTACGGCGAGGATTGCTCGATAATACGCGCCAGCCATGACAGGCATGTCGCGATTCGAGAATGTCTCCAAAGCACTTTTCGCCTATTTTCAGGCTGTTGGCGAATTGGTACGACAAGTGCTGGTTACCTGACTGCGCTCCCGGGCTACTGGGAGGGGAGAGGGGAGAGGCCGAGGCAATCGCTTCGGCCTCTCGTTTATTCGCATCTTCGACTACCAACTCGCCAGAGTACCTTGGTACTTCTCCCACGGCTCGAGCCATACGGTCGATAACCTCATTGCCGACAGACCCGCCTCACCTCATCAGAGGCGCTCGAGCCATTTGCGGGCCTGTTCCTTCAAGGCCGGATCGACATCCCTGGCGTCACTCTCGAGATAACTTGCGTAGTAATGGCGCGCGCGGTCCGTCCTACCCTCTGCCCGATGGACCTCCGCCAATCCGAATAGAGGCGCGGCCATCCCTGGCCGCTCTCGAAGAGCCCTCTCGAACGCCGTCCGAGCCTCCTCGAAACGCCCCGAGCCAGAGAAAGCACTTCCCATGGCCACGCGAGCCTGTACTAGGGTCGGGTCATGCTCCAGCGCCTTTTGGAAAGCCTCCACTGCTTCATCGAAACGCCTCTCTCCTATGAGCCGAACCCCGACCCCATATGCTCGACGAGCGGCCTCTCGATCGACGGCGCGATCAGGCGACCTTGTCGCCCTTTTCGAGCCTGACTCCTCGCCGGCCATCTTGGAACGAACCATGTCGATGTTTCGTCTCGCGCCCTGATTTTGCGGTTCCAGCTCGAGGACCCTCTCCCATCCCAGGATGGCCTGACGATACTCTCCCAGCCGAGCATGAGCAAAGGCGCGCTTGTAAACAGCCTCGACATTCATGGGCTCGATCGAAAGGGCTCGCTCATATGCCTCGACCGCCATGCCCGCTTCACCGTCCTCGAGGCGGGCATCGCCAAAGGAAATAGCATCGGCAGGACTGCCCATGCTGCCTAGCCCTTGCTGAACATGGCTGCCTGGCCGGCCCAGCCCTTGCTCTTTGGATGGATCCGAAGGCGTGCGAGGCCCCGAGGGCATCCGAGGCGAAGGGGGCTCCTCTCCAACGGTTGTCTGACGCACAGTGGTCGTTGAGGGCTGCGAAGGCTCTTCGGTCACCCTCCGGCGGAGCTCGGCTGCCTTGTCTCTTGCCTGGCGAGCCCGGTCCTGCCTGGCCGCGCGAGTCTCTCGGTCCGCATACCCGTCTAGGGCTCGTGCCGCTTCATCCCAGCGCTCGAGGGCGACCAAGGAAAGGCCGAGGCCATACCAGGCATCGGGCTCTTCAGGCACGAGCTCCGTATACCGCTGGTATGCCCTAGCCGACGTCTCCCAACGCTCCTCCGCGCGCGAGACGAAAGCGAGATTGAACCATGCCACGGCGTACTCGTCGTCAAGCTCGACAGCGCGCTCGAACTTCTCGAGAGCCTGCTCTCGGCGCCCTAATCGAAAGAGGGCGGTACCTAGCTCGTTACAAGCCAAGGCATACTCGGGCTCGAGTTCCAATGCTTGCCGGTATGCGCTCACCGCGGCATCGAAATCCCCAGCTTCCGATAGGCGATCTCCGCGAGCCTTTGCGGCTCTAGCTTCATCCGAGGGCTCACTCATGGCCGGCGGTGACGCAAGGAGACATGCAAGAAGGGTCAACAGAACACGAAGGCCCCTGCCTTGGAGATCCTTGCATGATCCGACAAGAAGGTAGGAGCCGTCAGGAGACCGAAAGGCGAGCTTCTTGACGAGCATTCGTGGTGCCATCGAAGGAATGCTATCGTGCCTGGGCTCTTTGGGGAAGCCGCCCCAAGAGAAAGGGGACCGGCGGCTCGAGTAGCTCCTCTTTCAGCTGGCTTCGCCTCAAGCTGCCACCGAGGCATTCACTGGCAAAGCCATCTTGAACCTGGCTCCACCCTCATCGGAGTCCTCTACCCAGATTCGGCCTCCGTGAGCCACGACTATGTCTCTGCAGATCGAAAGCCCTATCCCCTCACCACGTCCGTAGGCATCGTTTGAGAAATACCGTTCGAAAATCTCCGAGCGCTGCGAAAACGGCACTCCCATCCCGGCATCAGCAACGGATATCAGCACCGAGTCTTCATCCGGCTCCGCAATGACGCGAACTACGCTACCTCTGGGAGCAAACTTCGCGGCATTCCCAAGCAGATTGGTCAGCACCTGCATCAACCGATCCTCGTCTCCCCAAATCTCTTCGGCCGCATCATGAACGTCGCACTCCACCTGCACTTCGGTTTGCTCGAAGAGTGGTAGCAGCTCGAGCACAGCCCCCCGAAGAACCTTTCCGGTCTCCAGCTTCGAGAAGCGCCACTCCAGCTGTCCATCCGCCTGCCTGGCAAGAAAAGTGAGATCCCACGTTAGCCTTCCAAGGCGCTTGCACTGTCCTAGAATGCTTCGCAAGTAGGACTCCTGCCTCTCCTTTACCAGATCGGGACGAAGCAGCATCTCGACGTAACCTTGAATGGTAGTCAGCGGTGTACGAAGGTCGTGTGCCACATTCGCCATCAGGCGACGCCGCTGTGCGTCGCCGGTTCGTAGCGTCTCGAGGGCCGACTCCAGCTCAGCCGTTCGTCCCGCTACCTCCGTCTCCAGCATTGCCTCTCGATCCTTAAGATCCGAGATTAGCCTTGTACGCTCGCGCGCACGTCTAGCGCGCTCTACAGCGTTTCTTAGCTTCCCAGATAGAATGGCGATGTCTTCAAAGGGTTTCGTCAGAAAGTCGCCAGCGCCAAAGCGAAGCGCGGTCACTGCCGCTTCCAAGGAGGCATAGCCGGTAATCAGGACGATCTCGAGATCGGGATCGTGGCCTTTGGCCTCGGCAAGAAGATCCAGCCCCGAACCATCGGGCAAGTTCTTGTCTAGTAGTACGAGATCGATCATCGGCGACTGAAGTAGGATGCACTCTCTAGCCTCCTCCAAGGTGTCGGCGGTGATCACCTCGCAGCCCATCTCCGAGAGAACCTGACCCAGATATAGGCGAACACCCTCTTCATCATCGACCACTAGGACTCTAGCTGCATCCTTGCTCGTCACGATATTACCTACCTGCCCCCTATCACGATTACCGTTTGTTTACCTCGGTTGGAAAAAGGCCGTCCACCAAACAAGGTCTTCCTCCAACGAGCATTCGTCAGTCCTCTTCAACGGCCAGCACCCTTCAGCGGGAAAGTACTATACAAAGCTATGGACAGCCGCGCCATGACCGTCTCCAGCGCATGAAGATAACACGTCTCGGAGTGTTCGATGCCAGCGCTTTCGAGCCTGCCAGCTCTACGCTTCTTCTTATTGCTTCTCGTTCTCCTTACGACTGTGGGGGCTGCTGCCCAAGCCGCAAGCCTGGCCGCGGGGATATGGTTCACGCAGATAGCCATCCTTCTTCTGCCGGCGGTAGTCCTCGCGAAGGCTTGCAACCTTGCTCCCGCATCCTTACTCCGCTTCAGCTTCAAGCTGGAGCCTACCCTTCTGGCACTGATTGTCGTTGCGGCCTCGGCCAACTACTTGGTGGCTGCCGGCGCCATGGCTTTGATGGAACAGGTCGTACCCGCACATTGGCCTAGAGTAGACGCCGCCCAAGTTCTCGAGATGGAGACAGGGCCTAGCCTGGCTTTCATCGTCGTCGCCATCGTCCTACTAGCACCGCTATGCGAGGAGGCGGCCTTCAGGGGCTTCATGCAGCAACCGCTCATGGCGAGGTATGGTCCCTGGCCGGGGATACTGACAGCAGCCTTCCTCTTCTCGATTCTACATATGGATCCCGTGGGCTTTCTCTCCCGTCTGGAGCTTGGAGTCCTTTTCGGCTGGCTGCTTTGGCGAACAGGCTCGCTTTGGGCTCCGATAATCGCGCATCTGGTCAATAACGGAGTGGCAACCTCTCTCTTTTTTGCTACCAGGCATCTGGAGCACGATGGAGCCGATCCGGCTGGAAGCCTGGCAGTGCTCACAACCCTGGCCTTCATCGTCGTCGGCCTGGCAATCCTGGCGCCGGCGCTGGTCCTCATTCATCGCTCGACTAGAGACAGGCCTCTTGCAAAGCCAGAGGCCTCAATCGAGCCCATAGACAGCGGGCGCCCCGTGGGGCTCTTGCCGCGAACATCCATCGCCTTCAGCTTCGTCGTGCTAGCCTTGACCTTCTTGATTGCGCTAGCCCTCCTTTCGGGCCTAGCGGCAAGTCGGAGCGATAAGCCGCCCTTGGCGGCGACGGCGCCGGGAGCAAATCACCCCGCATCCGGGCCTACGGCATTTCCCCGGCTCCTTGATTGCCCCGAGGCTCCATGCCGCCCCGGACGGAGTCGTCGATTGGGCTCACACCTTGCGGTAGCCGCGAACCAGCAAGCTCGGACCTACCATGCCAATGGAGAAGGCATCATCAGCTATCTCACCGACGATGACTACCCTGTGGCCATGCTTGAACAGCCTCGTCTTGCCCCCCTCCAGCTGATACCGGGTCCCATCATCGGAATCGAGGACCCAGAGGCCGCCCTCGAGATCCAGGTAACGAACTGTCCCCTTAACCTCAGCCATTAGCGAGCCTCCTTTCTCGTCAGGGCAAACGCGAGCAAGAAAGCGAGAGCCCCGTTGCCGACTAGCCAAGCCGTACCCAATGGACCAGGCAACCATAGCAGTGATGCGTGATCAGAGAAGCTGGCGTGGAACAAGAAAGACGCGGCGCCAATGGATATGCCGGCAAGAGCGGACCTGGCCCTCCTCCACATGAAGAGAGGCACCGACAAGGCAAGCGGGATGATAGCGCTCCAAGTAAGTGGGTTGGCATGACGACCGGGTCCGAAGACAAGAAGCCCCCACTCCATCCAGGGAAGGGTCAACAGTTCCCGGCCTTCGAATCGCGGCAACAGCCAGGGAAGAAAGAACAACCCGACCCCCGTAAGCAGGGCAAGGCCGAAGAAGGCGGGCGTCAGGCGGAGTGGTGGAAGCCGACGGCGAAAGACAAGAGCAAGCAAGACAACAAATCCCATCAGCCATGACGCCCTTCCCACTACCAGCTCCCTCCAGGCTCGAAACACGGCAGCTCCGGCGTCGACGACACCATGACCATATCGCTCGTCTCGTTTCGTCTGCCCGGATCCGGGCCTCGCGGTGTCGAAGAGCACACGCTTGACCGCCAAAGGCTCCGTGAACCCAATGGACATCACCAACGCGGCGGAGGCAGCCACGTGGGGAGTCGCCATTGATGTGCCTTGGTACCTTTCATAAACGTCTCTTCCCGGATTACCTCGCGCGATTGTGTTCTGAAGGATTCCATCAGGCTTCCCATCCCCACTCTGATCGACGGTCATGTCACCGCCTGGCGCAGCCAGAACGACCTGTGGCCCATACGAGGAGTAGAACGCCAGGGCATCATCGAAACGCGTCGCGCTCACGGCCATGACACCGGGGAAGGCTGCCGGATAGGAGACTCCCCGGCGACCGGAGTTGCCGGCCGCCGCCACAACCAGGACGCCCTTTCGCCTGGCATGAGCCACTGCCCGGGCAATGACCCCGCTAGGCACCCTTCCGCCCAGAGACAGGTTGATTACGTGAGCGCCATTGTCGGTGGCGAACCGGATTGCATCAGCGATGTCCGCGCTAGTCCCCGTCCCAGACGCGGAAAGAACCTTGATGGGCATGAGGCTCGAGTTATGAGCAAGGCCGGCAACTCCGATTCGATTGTTTGTCCGCTGCGCAATGGTGCCCGCCACATGCGTTCCGTGTCCGTGGTCGTCGAGAGCCAGGCGGCGCCCGTTGACGAAATCCCAGCCAGGAACAATCCGGGCCCCAACGAGATCCTCAACCTGACGAAACCCCTCGTGGTCGGCATAGGCGATACCCGTGTCGATCACCGCCACCACCACTCCCCGTCCCGTGGATCGCTCCCAGGCGGCAGCAGCGCCGACCTTCTTCATGTTCCATTGATGGTGCCAGCTAGGATCGTTGGGTTGCCAGGCATGCTCGTACAGATATAGCGGCTCCGCGGCCTCGACGTTTGAGTATCCTCGGACCCTGTCAATCAAGGACCACTTGTCGCCGTCGAACTGGGCTACCGCGACACCACTTTTGTGACCGACCTTGGAGTTGAACTCCAGATTCACCCCCCATTTCTCCTGCCAAGCCTCTAGCTCCGACTCGCTCGTTCCATCGACGAAGTCGACCACGATGAATCCAGGGACCTTTACCGCGCCGGGATGACCCCGTTGTGCCACCACCTCCTCCAGGCCCCCGTTCTCCCCATAGCCACCACAGCCAACGAAGAGGATCAGCGCGAAAATGCAGAGTGCCCGGCGGTCAATCACTAAAGCTCCCATCTCTTGCTCCTTCTCATCCAGATTGGACGGCTACGCGAGCGCTTGGATCTTTGCCGGGGTACTCGGTACCACCACGATTGCCGTTGTGCCTTCCCACGGAGACTTCCATGATAGCACCCAAAGGGCGGAAAGGCGGTCGGCCACCCTGACCATCTCTAAAACGATCGCCCCTGCTTGCTATGCCCCATCCAATGGATAGAATCATGCAATGACCTCCGACCCACTGACGACCGATGCCGGGCGGCTCGCCAGGGACAGGAATGAGAGCCGTAATCGCAGCC
>SKWY01000456.1 GCA_007128675.1 Deltaproteobacteria bacterium
ATCCATCCTGGCCACCATAGGGAGCAACGCCCCCTTCATAGGGTTGTTTGGGACCTGTCTAGGAATAATCCGAGCCTTCGCCGACCTCGCCGCGGCCGGCGGGACGGGAGGGCCGGATGTCGTCATGGCGGGAATCTCGGAAGCTCTCGTTGCGACGGCCGTTGGCCTCGGCGTTGCGATCCCCGCCGTGTTTATGTTCAATGTCTTTGCTCGCTGGCAGCGAAGAATGGGTCAGCAGACTACGGCGACCGGTCAGGCGCTCGTCGCCGGCCTCAAGGCAGGCGCGCAAGTGCTCGAAACCAATCTCGATGGGGGCTCGGCAAGGCCGGCCTGCGAACGGACTGAAAAGGCTCTCGCCGAGGAGTGAAATGGCTTCGGGACCCCTCAAGGAAACCGAGGAAGATGATGTGATGAGCGACATCAATGTCGTTCCCATGGTCGACATCGTCCTCGTGCTTCTCATCATTTTCATGGTGACGACCAGCCAAATCGTACACCGCGTCATCGAGCTGGACCTGCCCGAGGCCGCCCATGGCGGCGAGGTGGTCGAGCAGACACTGGCACTCGTAATCGACCCCGAGGGAAGCCTATGGGTCAACGGGGAGCGCTCCTCCATCGGGGATCTGCGAGCGATAGTTCCTCCCCTCAAGGCCGAAGCCGAGGAAGGGGGAGGCTCGCTGCAGGCGATTATTGCCGCGGACAGGACGATAGCCCATGGTGAGGTAGTGCGACTCATCGACACGATCAAGGGGCTCGGGATATCCCGTTTCGCCATCAACATCGAGCATATCGATGAGTCCTCCAACTGACAGGTTCAAGCCGGAAGAATCGAAGGCGGCGTCGCCTCGACCTGCCACCTCGGCCTCTGTCATGGGAAGCCCCCTCGCTCGCATCCTTCTCGGGCTAGGCGGCTCGGCCGTGCTGCACGCCTCCATCGTACTGCTCCTTGGTGCCGGCCTACTTGGGGCTTTGGGGGACACGATGGAAACTCGGGCCGAGGATAGGGTAGTCAGCTTCGAGGTTATCGAAACGCCGCCTCTCCCAAAGGCTCCAGAGCCGGAGCCTGAACCCGAGCCTCCGCCGGAGCCCGTCACGAGCCCACCTCCCCCGGTGCGCAAGGCTCCCGAGCGTCCCCCACCTTCGCCCCAGCCGATGCCGGAACCGACACCAGAGCCCAGCCCCACACACGATCCCCCTCCACCGTCCAGTGACCCGGGCGCCGAGCCGGCCGACCCCGGCGCGGAGCCCCAGCCTCTGAACGTCGGCATATCCATGCGCTCCACAGTCGGCGAGGGCGAATCGGGTGGAATGCGCGTCGGTGTAGGCAGCACGCTGTATGGCCGCCCCGACGAGGTGGCCAAGGACCCCTCCGAGGCAAGAGGCTACCGTGGAGGCGTAGTGCCGAGGGGAGATAGGGTCGAGCCCCAAAGCCGCCCTTTCGTTCCGCCTCATCGGGTCTCGACTCTCCCCAGGGTTCGCCGGGAGGTCCGTGCGCCCTACCCAGAAGAGGCGAGGCGAGAGGGAGTGGAGGGAAGAGTGGTGTTGAGGCTGCGCATAGATGAGAAAGGGCAGGTCATCGAAGCCGAGGTGTTGGAAGGGCCGGGTCTCGGCCTGGATGAAGCGGCGAGAGAGGCCCTGATGGGCTTTCGGTTCAGTCCCGCTACCCTGGACGGCGAGCCCGTGTCCACGGATCTTCGTTACGTCTACACATTCATGCTGGACTGACCCTTGATGGTCGGGTTGATCATTTGGAGGCTCAGGCAAGGGGACGTTCAACCGAAACAGTCGCACCTTCGGGCTGTGTCGAGCGCAAGGAGCTTCAACTGCGCCGGACGCCGGCGACACGAGAGCGCCAGAAGAAGACGAGGAAGAGCCCCCAAAAAGTGGGTGGCGTCAACGATGAGGCGCTAGAGCAGGCACACCCCTCTCCAACGACATCCCAGGCTTGGCCCTCCCGATCTCTTCCATTCTCAAGATCCGGGTCATCACCGGGATCGGGGTCATCACCGGGATCAGGCTCGTCGCCGGGATCGGGGTCATCACCGGGATCGGGGTCATCGCCGGGATCGGGGTCGTCACCGGGATCAGGGTCATCGCCGGGATCGGGGTCGTCTCCGGGATCAGGGTCGTCGCCGGGACATTCACCCTGGCACAAGGAAGAACTCGCAAGGTAGAGGCTGCCCCACGCGCTCTGGTGTTCCCACCCGATGCCGACCCACGAACCCGTCGTTACTCGTTCAGAGAAACCGGAGCCATCGGATAGCCAGCACTCAAAGCCCTCTGGACCACGAGCGCAGAGATCGGCGAGACCGTCACCGTTAATGTCGGCGAGTCGAATAGTGTCGTACCACCTCGGATCCGTCCATCCTCTGGCGTCCGACCATGGCGGGCCATCAATCGGTTCGCCCCAGCCGTTTCCCGTCCAGGGCCAGCACCGCATTCCCTCTGGGTAGCGAGCGCAAATGTCGAGCTTCCCATTCCCAGTGATGTCGCCAAGCCTGATAGTGCCGTATTGGCTGTGCTCCGAGAAGCCTTCGGCGTTAGTGAGCGCGCCGAGAGAGATGGCGGGCCCAAATCCGTCTCCAGTCGAAAGATGACAACGCCAGCCCTGCGTACCCCTCGCGCATAGATCCGCCAGGCCATCCCCGTCGACATCGGCAAGACGAATCGTGCTCCAGTACTGGATGCGATCCCATGTGCCGCTGTCCGACCAATCGGGGCCGTCTATGAGAGTTGGAAACCCGTTGCCGTCGGAAAGGTAGCAGACCATGCCGCTCGTGGTTCGGGCACATACATCCGCTCTGCCATCACCATCGACGTCCCCCATGCGAATCGTGCCGTATCTACTGGGGGCGGTGAAGCCGTCGGTGTCTCTGAACACGTCGGTCTGAAAATGCTCGGCGAAACCGCTGGCCGTGGAGGGGTAACAACGCCATCCAGCAGCCGACCTAGCGCAGAGATCGTCTCGCCCGTCGCCGGTTACATCGGCGAGTCGGATTGTGGAGAAGTAAGGCGGAGCATCCCAGCCCCCTGCGTTCGAAAGCTCCGGGCCCACCAGACTCTGGCCAAGTGGTCCGGTAGACGATCTCCAGCAGCGGATCCCCGCATTGGCCCTTGCGCAAATATCGGCGCGCCCATCGCCGTCTATGTCACCCATACGAATCGTCGACCAGTTGCTCTGATCGTGCCAGCCCGTGCCGTCGGGCATGTGCTCGAAGGCAATCTCGTCCAGACCATCGCTCAATATGCAACGAAGTCCTTCTGGGCCTCGAATGCAGCTATCCGGCAGGCCGCTGCCGTCGATATCGGTGTGTGCCGGCGGATCGCTCTTGGTCGGCGCCAGGAGCGCCTCGGCAAGATATGGGTGACAATGACCGGGCGTGGCGGGCTTTCCGGACGCGGGCCCCGCATACACTCCCCAATGGTTGGCGACGCCGCGGACGCTTCCACCATTGTTGCCGGAAGCATTGTTCACGTAGCCCTCGCCCTCGAGCCACATCTGCGTAGATCCCCCTCCATCTAGATTGAAAGCCACCCAAGCGCCGAGCTCGGCCATCAAGCTCGCCAGCTCCTCACAGTACATCCCAGCCGACGAAGAGGTACGTCCATCGACGACGAGGAATATGAGGGTGCGCCGATCTCGGGTGAGGCCCATGGCCGTGCGAGGGTGCCGGGCGTTGTGGCAATCGCTTCGATCGGGGAAGCATGCGCCGCGAGCGTCGGGGCAGGTGTAGGGGCGTCCCTCGATGACCAGCGTCGGGAACCCGCTCACTAGGGCGTGGGTATCCGCCGGGATGGCGTGAGTCTGTGTGCCCGCGCGCCAGCCTCCACTAGCACCGAGGTCCGAGGCATGTATCTTGGCGTACTCGGTGTAACTGTAATCAACCCAGTCGGGGCCGACGGCGATCCAACCGTACCTTGGGTAATACCATTGTCCGCTGTAACTCGAATCGGCGCCCGTTTGGGCAGTCGGCCAAGGCGTCCCTCCCCCGACCGCCTGCCCATAGACCCTGAAAGGGGAGAAGGCATAGAAGTCTCCGTTGACTGCCAGCTGCGCGCCCACAGCGGCTCCCCATGCTCCCGCGGTCGACGTCGAGCTCGGCGCCGCTCTCGCGTCGACATGTATGTGATTCTCGCAGAGATCGACGAAGGCCGCCCAGGCGCGGGTAGTCGGACCCGAGGTGGCAAGCTCCACGATTTGGAGTCCGGGGAAAGGCTCGCGCTCGCTTCTCGACGTGATGGTCTGACCTGCCGCGGAGCCCGAAAAAAGGCCCACGAACAGAAGTAGGACAAGCCCTCCTCCACCAAATCGGAGAGTGCGCATGGAGCCATTCTATAGGACCGCCAAACGATGACCAATATGAGTAATGCATGGCATCTCCCCCAACGAGCCGAAAAAGACGAGAACCGGAGTCCCCTTCGAGAGGGCTAGGAACGAGACTAGGGCGGAAATGCGGGAATCGACTACGATGGCGGGGGAATTCCCTCGTTTTGGCGTCAAGCCCCGCCATCGTCTCCAGGGCGACCGAGCTGGGACCGAGGCGGCCGGATCCTTTTGACCGGTTTGGACGGAGTTGGTACTCTGGCGGTTCTTGACTGTTGATGTCTCGGCGGCCGCCCCCCGGTTGCCCCGAAGGCCGGTACGCGTGGCGGAGTATCGACGAGCCATTGCGTACATTGCGGCTCTTTCGTAAGCCTCAAGAAAGGAGGGCCCTGTGAGCAAATTCGTAACCCAAGACACTAGGCCCCGGAAGGTCCGGTATCTGAACAGCATCGAGCAGCTTCCATCGCTTCCCGAAGACCAGAAGAACGAGCTTCGAGGTGTTGAAAAGAAATACGCCTTTCGCCTTACGGACTACTATGCAGACCTCATCGATTGGTCGGATCCCGAGGATCCCCTACGCCAGCTGGTAATCCCAAGGGTCGAGGAGCTTCGCGAATGGGGGAAGCTGGACGCCTCCAACGAGCGCTCGATCACCGTCGCTCGGGCAACCCAGCACAAGTACGACGATACGGCGCTGCTTCTTTGCAACGAGGTATGCGGAGCCTACTGCCGCTATTGCTTCCGTAAGCGACTTTTCATGGACGACAACGACGAGGCCAGCCTCGACGTCTCGGAGGGCCTGGAGTACATCCGCTCACGGCCAGAGATAACCAACGTCCTCCTTACCGGAGGCGATCCCCTCCTGATGTCTCCAAAGAAGCTCCTCTCGACAATCGAAAGGGTACGAGAGATAGACCACGTGCAGATCGTGCGCATCGGCACGAAGATGACCGCCTTCAATCCCTGGACGATCCTGGATCACCCCGAGCTTCTCGAGGGGCTATCGAGGTTCTCGACCCCAGAGAAGCGCATCTACTTCATGAACCACTTCGATCACCCGAGGGAGCTGACCCCTCCGGTAATCGAAGCGTTGGATCGACTCCTACGCGCCGGGGTCATCTGCGTGAATCAGTGCCCAATCATTCGAGGAGTAAACGACGATATCGACACCCTGACCACTCTCTTCCGAAAACTGTCGTTCATCGGCGTCCCCCCCTACTACGTATTCCAGGGCAGGCCGGCCGAGGGCAATGAACCATACAAGGTCACGATATCGAGAGGATTCGAGATCTTCGACATGGCAAGGACGAGGGTCTCCGGCCTGGCGGCAAGGGCACGGATGTCGATGAGCCACGAGCTTGGCAAGGTCGAGGTCGTTGGGATGAGCAGAGACTACTTCTATCTGCGCTTCCACAGGTCGAAGTATGCAGAGGATCGTGGCCGTTTCATGGTCTTTCATCGAAACGACGAAGCATACTGGCTAGACGATCTGGTCCCGGCCGGCGATGTTGGGCCCAACGTGACTCGTCATCTGCAGAAGGTGGGAACCAGAGAAAACGGTTTTCGCGAGTTTCTCTGCCGAGAAAGGCAAGTCGAGCTGCTCTGAGTTTCGAGGCGCCCCATCGATTCGCCCAAATGTCGCTTGTAGAGATACCCTTCATCGTCGAGGCCAACTACGACGGTTGGAGACTGGACCGCTATCTGCAGCAGAAGCTGGGAAGAGCGAGCCGAGCCCAGGTCCAGCGCATCATCCGAGAGTCGCTGATTCAGGACGAGCAAAGGCGACTCAAGCCATCCAGCCGTGTAACCGCCGGCTTGCGCATCCGAATCCTCAAAGAGGAGATGCTGGAGCCAGCCGGTCTGCCCGACGAGCTAGGAGTGCTATACGACGAGGAGGATATACTGGCAGTCGACAAGCCGGCTGGGCTACCGGTCCATCCGACAGCCCGTTATTTTCGCGGCACGGTCACTACGATTCTCGGACGAGACCACAGGGACGAAGCCGGCAGACGACCGGATCCCGCCCACAGGCTCGACAGAGAGACGAGCGGAGTGCTCGTTTGCGGGCGCACCAAGGAAATGACAAGGGCCCTGAAGGAGCTCTTCGCTCGAGGAGGCTCCAAGAGCCGGCACCCGCTCCAAAAGGTCTACCTGGCATTGGTCGAGGGCGAGCCTGCTTGGGAGAAGAAGGAGATTGCCCATCCTCTGGCTCTCACGGGCGCCCATAGAGTTCGGATACGCATGTCCGTCGTCGATCCCGACGAGCCGGGTGCTCTTCCATCCAAGACTATCGTCGAGGTCGTGGGTCGGTACAGGAATGAGCAAGAGACATGTTTCGCTCTTCTTCGCTGCATGCCGAAAACGGGTCGCCAGCACCAGATCCGTGCTCACCTCGCCGCCGAGGGGCTACCGGTCGTGGGAGACAAGATCTATGGTCACGATGAAGCCGCCTTCGTACGTTTTACACAAGACGCCCTGACCGAAAGCGATCTGAAGAACCTCCGCCTGCCGCGCCAAGCCCTTCATGCCTTGCGCATCCGCTTCGACAATCCCCTTTCGGGCTCATTCGTCGAGATCGAGGCTCCCCTTCCTCGGGACCTGTCCCTCTTCTTGAAGGGACTCGAACGCATCGAGTAGGCCTCGCGAAGGCGCAGGTCATCAGGCGCCGCGAAAAGCTCGTGCTCGACATACACGGCAAGACGCTCGGCAACGATTTGGGCCAATTGCCTTCCTGTTGTGCTAAATGTGTACTTATGACTTCCAGCTGGTTCCCCTAGAGCAGCAGCGCTCGCCGAGGGGGTGACGAAGCAGGCAACATAGTAAGCAACAGATGAATCAGGCGGGGATTCACCCTTTAGTTTAGCGGCATGGGGCGGCCAGGGCCTCGACAGATCCACGAGTCAGAGTCGAGACCTTGGCGGAGGAGTCCCACCGCGTTCAATAGTCGAACTAGACTCGAGACATGCCCGAGCACTCGCGCACGAACCTTCGGAAGCTCCTCTTCGTGCTTCCAAACCTGTTTACCGTATCGTCGATCTTCTGCGGTTTCTACGCGATCGTCGTTCTGTCGATTGGTGAGGTCTCGAGCGAGGATTTCTTCAAGGCAGCTGTTCTGATCTTCTTTGCTACCTTCTTCGATACATTCGACGGTCGTGTAGCGAGGATGACGAAGACACAGACCGAGTTCGGGCGCCAGCTCGACTCGCTTGCGGACGTCATCAGCTTCGGAGTCGCGCCGGGGCTTCTTGTCTTCAAGTGGGGGCTCTCGACGCTAGATTTGCTCGGCTTGATAATCGCCTTCATTTTCCCGGTCTGCGCGGCACTTCGCCTCGCCCGTTTCAACGTCATCTCGATACGAGGGGGCACGGATGCCTCGAAGTTCTTCACTGGGCTGCCCGTGCCGCTGGCGGCTGGGATGGTGGTCTCCATCGTAATTGCCCACAATCGAGCAGCCACCGAGATTGTGCACGCGGGCTGGGTAGGGGTTCTCGTCCTGGCGCTCTCTGCTCTGATGGTGAGCAACGTCAAGTACCGCACGTTCAAGGATGTCGGCTTTTCACCTCGCAATGTTGCCGTCTTCTTGGTGGTCCTTGCCGCGGGCCTGATCCTGGCAATCCAGGTGCGAGCATCCTTTGCGCTCCTCGCCTATTTCTCCGGCTACATCGCTCTTGGCATATTGGAGGAGATAGTCTTTTTCAAACGGCGGCGGCAGGAGCGCATCACCGCGGGAGATGGGGTAGCCGCCATCGTCGAGGACACCGATGACGAAGAGATCATGCCGGCGGAGGAAGACGAGGAGGTCTGGCCCTGAGTAGCATGGACTCGCTTAGACGGGGGGTTTGGACGACGCTGGCTACCTTCTTCGGTTTCGGCTACGCGCCGGTAGCCCCAGGAACCTTCGGCACCATACCGGGGGTCCTCATCTGGTTCTTGCTCTTTCCCTATATCGGCGTCTTCGGACATCTTGCCTTGTGCGTAGCACTAACGGCCTTGTCGGTTGTTGCCGCGGGCCGGGCCGGACCAATATTCGGTGAGCCCGACGCGGGCGCCATAGTCATCGACGAGGTCGCGGGTGTCATGTGGGCCTTTGTCCTGGTACCCCATGGCATCGGCTGGGCATTGGCGGGGTTCCTGGTCTTCCGCTTCTTCGATATTGCCAAGGTGTGGCCTGCCTCGTACATCGATCGGCGCATGAAAAATGGCCTCGGCGTAACGCTGGACGATGTCGTCGCCGGAGCATACGCATGTGTGGTGCTGAACCTAGCAGCCCTTTTCTTGGGCCTTGGCCTCGGCATCTGATGATTCTTCTTGCCCAGTAGGAAGCGAGGCTGAACATGCGTATCGAGCTTCTCATGGTTGGGGACGAACTCTTGGGGGGAGCCATCGTGGATACCAACTCGGCTTGGCTCATGGGACGGCTCTATGACCTTGGCGTGGAGACGAATAGAAAGACCGTGGTGGGCGATGATGTGGAAACAATCGCAAGCGCCATCGAAGAGGCCGCCTGTCGCAAGACGGAACTCCTCGTGATTTGCGGTGGGCTCGGTCCGACCGAGGACGACCTCACGGGCGATGCGGTTGCCCTGGCCGCGGGCGCGCCTCGCGATATCGATCCCGAGGCGAAACGGCTCGTGGAGAGTAGACTCCTAAAGATCGGCATGGAAGCCACTAAACGGCAGCTTCGGCAAGCGCGCCTTCCCTCGGGCTCCAAGGCTCTCGAGAATGCCTTCGGTACGGCCCCCGGCTTCTTTCTAGCCTTGTCATCCGGATGCGCGATTTTCTGCCTTCCAGGACCGCCTCGGGAGTTTCGCCCGATGGCGGAAGACCATGTGCTTCCGTTCTTGGACGCAAGGCTCGGGGGCAGAAGGCATGCGGCCCTGACATTGAGAACCTTTGGGAAGGGAGAGTCCTTCGTCGCAAGCCTCATCGAAGAGAGCGCCGGCCGCTTTCCTCACGTAAGAATAGGCTTTCAGCTCGTCTTCCCCGAGATCCACCTGCGCCTCAGGGCCAAGGGACGAGACGAGACCGAGGCCGGCGCCCGATGCGAGGAGGCGGCCTTGGCGCTCGAGAAGGATCTTGGGGACATCCTTTTCGGCCGAGAGAAAGAGACTCTGCCCTCGGTGGTCTCAGGTATGCTCGACAGAAGGAACGAGTCCCTCTCGCTTGCCGAGTCGTGTACCGGCGGGCTTCTCGGTTCACTCGTTACCGAGACTCCGGGCGCAAGCCGATATCTTCTGGCCTCGATGGTGACCTACTCCAACGAGATGAAGGTCCGCCTCCTCGGCGTACCCGAAGAGACCTTGGCCGAGCATGGCGCCGTCAGCGAGCAATGCGCAAGGGCAATGGCCGAAGGGGTGCTCGAGCGTACCGGCGCGGCCCACGCTCTCTCCATCACCGGAGTTGCCGGTCCCGGCGGAGGCACCGACGAAAAGCCCGTTGGGACCGTATGGCTGGCGCTTGCTTCCCAGAGGCTGAGGACTCTAGCCACGAGGCGCCGTCTGGCGGGAGATAGAGAGATGATTCGACGGGCGAGCGCTTTTCACGCTCTCGATCTCTTGCGGCGCCGGCTGATGGACTGACTAGTTCGTATCGCCGACCTTCCGTCCTGGCGGATGGGCTTGCTTTCGGACCGGGCGTCCTCCCCTCGGACCGACCGAGAAGGTTACGAGGCGCCCAAACGCCCGCCTTCACTGCGAAAGGCAAATCGGCACGCTCCATGCTGTAGGCCGTCACCACCCTTCAGCCGGGAGGTTGCCATGGTCGCCCGAATAACGACCGGCGCCCTATGGGGCGTCGATGCCTATCGCGTGGATGTAGAGGTCAGCCTCACTCAAGCCCTACCCAACGTCATCGTCATCGGACTGCCCGATGGAGCGGTCAAGGAAGCGCGTATGCGCATCGAGGCCTCGGTGCGTGCTCTCGGCGTGAAGATGCCCAACAAGAGGGTAACCTTCAGTCTCGCTCCAAGCGACCGCAGAAAGGGTGGCTCGAGCTTCGATTTGCCCATGGCCGTGGGGCTCCTCGAAGCGCTCGAGCTAGTTCCCATCGGCTCGACAAGGGGCACTGCCTTTGCGGGTGAGCTCGGCCTAGATGGCAGCCTGAGGCCGGTCAGAGGCGTACTGGCCCAGGCTCGCCTCGCGCGAGAGGAAGGTTGCCGCCAGATCGTGGTCCCCAAGGACAACGCCGGTGAAGCCGCCGTGATACGAGACATCACGGTCCTCGGTGCAAGCTCCCTCTCCGATGTCGCGCTTCATCTCATAGGCAGGGAGACTCTGCCGGAAACACCCCTTCTCGAGCCCAATCTCATGCCCCGCGACGACGGGATGGATCTCTTGGATGTTAGAGGGCAGCCGGTAGCCCGCCGAGCGCTCGAGATCGCGGCGGCAGGTGGTCACCACCTCATCTACCTTGGGCCTCCAGGCACGGGAAAGTCCATGCTGGCTCGGCGTCTACCCGGCCTATTGCCCCCCATGAGCCTCGATGAGGCCGTCCAGGTGACGCAGATCTACTCGGCGGCGGGATTGCTCGGAGACAGGCCTCTCGTGGAATATAGGCCCTTTAGGGCTCCCCACCACACTGCCACGGAGGTAGCCCTAATCGGAGGTGGACATCATCAGGTGCGAGTAGGCGAGCTCTCTCTTGCTCATCTAGGAGTCCTCTTCCTCGATGAAGCAGCCGAGTTTCCTCGCTCCGTTCTAGACGCCCTTCGAGAACCCATCGAGAACGGAGAGGTCGATATCTGCCGAGCGGAGCATCGTGTCCGCCTGCCCGCCCGAAGCCAGATGGTCATCGCTCTCAACCCATGTCCCTGTGGTTATCGGGGACAGGAACGCCGGGGACGATCGTGCACATGCACGCCTTCGATGGCGGACCGCTATCTTCGCAGGCTCTCCGGACCGCTTCTCGATCGAGTCGACCTTCAGCTCGAACTCGAACCTGTCCCGATGAGCGCGCTGCAAGGTCCTCCAGATGCCGAGCCGACTCGTGTCGTGAGGCAGCGCGTCCTAAACGCACGTAAAGCTCAAGCAAGAAGGCTAGAGGAGAAGGGCCGGCCGCGGCTCAACGCTTGGATGAGCACTGCCGAGATGCGGGCTCACTGCTCCCTCGAGCCAGAGGCGAGAAGGATTGTGCATCTTCGAGCCGAACAGCAGGGCCTCTCGGCTCGTGGCCTCGATCGCGTGCTTCGCGTGGCGAGGACGACCGCCGATCTCGATGGGGCAAAGAACATCAGGGCTCGAGATGTTTATGAGGCCCTCTCCTATCGGACACTCGAGCAGCTGCTGCGCCGAGGAAGAATGGTCCCAGAAGATGAAAAACTGGATGGGAAACGAAGCTCGAAGAGGGCTCGTCCCCTCGGACCCATCAAGGCAGCGCGATCGCTTTCCTCCTCCAGGCTACGAGATCTGAAGCCCGACGATGATGGGTCCAAAGCAACGGGTGGATCCAAATCGAGTAGCGTCGGCTCTTGCTCGAAGGGATTGGAGCTCGAGAGCAGGGCCTCAACCCAGAGCCAGATGAGCCTTCTAGCCCCATCTTACGGAAACGAGAAGGGCTAGCCAGAAGAGCAAGTCGAAAGAAGACGCAAAGCGCCCCCGATCCGTTCGCTCCGTCTCATATCTGTGCGTCGTGCTGCCAGGTTCTCAAACTCATGAGCCGGCAGTGGTGCAAACCTCGTTCACAACAAGCACCGGCCAAGGGGCCGGAAGAAGGAGAAAGACAATGGGAATCTTCAAGAACTTGACCGGTCGGTCGATAGAGCGCGCGGGAGCCGTTGATGAGGCAATCTCGACCATAGAAAGACAGTTTGGAAAAGGATCCATCATGTGCCTTGGAAGCGCGGAGCCCGAACCGGTGGAGTCGATTTCTTCCGGCAGCCTCGCGCTCGACGCCGCCCTGGGTACGGGAGGATTCGCACGCGGTCGAATTTGTGAGATCTACGGGCCGGAGTCCTCGGGTAAGACGACCCTCGCGCTGCATGCCATCGCCGAAGCGCAGGCAGCTGGAGGAGTAGCGGCCTTCATCGACGCCGAACACGCGCTCGATCCTATATACGCCAGGAAGCTGGGGGTACGTCTCGACGAGCTGCTCGTCAGCCAACCCGACACGGGGGAGCAAGCTCTCGAGATATGCGAGACTCTAGTGCGATCGGCGGCGGTGGACTGCGTGGTCGTCGATTCGGTGGCCGCTCTCGTTCCCAAGGCCGAAATCGAGGGAGAGATGGGAGACCATCATGTGGGGCTTCAGGCTCGCCTGATGAGCCAGGCTCTGCGTAAGCTCACGGGGGTGGTGAGCCAGAACAAGGCCGCCGTAATCTTCATAAATCAGATTCGGATGAAGATCGGGGTGATGTTCGGCAACCCCGAGACGACCGCCGGCGGCAATGCGCTGAAGTTCTATGCGAGCCAGCGGCTCGACATCAGGAGGATTGGCGCGGTCAAGGATGGAGAGAAAGTAGTAGGCAACAGGACCCGCGTAAAAGTCGTCAAGAACAAGCTCTCGCCTCCATTCGCACAGGTCGAGTTCGACATCAGGTACGGCGGCGGCATAGACCGCGTGGGAGAGCTGCTGGATCTGGGCGTGATGCATGATGTCCTGCAAAAGTCCGGGGCATATTTCAGCTTCGATGGTCACCGCCTCGCTCAAGGTAGAGAGAAGGCCGCCGCGGCCCTGATAGAGACCCCGGAGCGCGCCCTTGGCATCTCAGAGAAGATCAAGGAGGCAATGTCCAAGGCGAGCAGCCTTGACCTGATGCGCCCCACCAACCTTGCTCCCGCCTTCGACAAGCCTTGCCAAGTTACCGACACATCGTCGGCTCTTGCGGCCAATGAGATCGACAAGGAAGGCGAAGGCTTCGAGATGAAGAAGAACGGTGAATCCAAGAACACGGCGGACACCAAGGATAAGAAGAACGGAAACGGCGCCACCGCTAGCCTTGCTAGCCCAAAGGGAGCCGGTCGAAATGGCCGCAAGTCTGGATGACGAACAATCGGATGGTGGCCGGCCGCTTGATGCAATTCGATCCGAAGCTGCCGGTCACCGTCCAAGACAACCTCGGCAGGTGCTCGAGAAGGAAAGGCACCGATCGTTGAAGTTAGAACTTCGAGGCTCCAGAGCGCGCCCTGAAGACCGATGAGACAGAGGCTCGCGGCATTATTCCGATCCAGCGCCAGGAAGCGAAAGAATCAGAAGAAACTCTCCGGCACGAAGACGATGTCACCGGGTTCCAGCGAGAAGTTTGGCGCTCTTCCAACTCCTATGTCCTCGACCGGAACACGAAGTCGCTGTTCTCTTCCGTCGACAATCCTCGTGATCACAACGGAGTTCCTTGCCGCCAGCTTGGTGAATCCTTCTGCTCGCGTTACGGCCTCGACTACCGTCATTCCGTCTCGATAAGGAAAAGTGCCCGGCTTGTTGACCTGCCCAAAGATGAAGACCTGCCGGGAATGATGCTCCCTGACGAAGACCGAGACTTGGGGATTTCTAAGGTAGCCTTCGCGCAGACAGTCCGCGATGGCATCACTCGCACCGGATGCATCGAGACCAGCCACTCTCACCCGCCCGCAAAGGGGGTAGTCGATATGACCGTCGCTTCCGATACGGAAAACCCCCGAGAGGCTCTTCTCCTCGAAGACTCTGACCTCGAAAACATCACCAGAGCCCATGGCGGTCAAGGAGCTGACGGGAGCATCATCGCTTTTCGGACCGTCAAGCCGGGGCACGGCCGCGCCGCCGCCTGGCTCGTGCAAAGGAATTCCCCGCGTGGAAAGAGAGCAGGCCACGGAGGTCGATAGAGCCACGATGAGCAACGTACCACCGAGCCGAAGCTTACGCTTCAATCTGCAACGAGACACCATGCGGCGAAGAAATGTACCACCACCGCTCTCATCCCGCCAGGAGGGATCGTTAGTATTTCATCATGACGGCGCCGAAGACCTCGTGTCGGTCGTACTCCGTGGCCGCGGGAATATCGAGGCCGTCCTCGTCCGATCTTCTTAGCGAGAAGCGATACCCGAGCCCGACGTTGAGCCAAGGCGTGATCTGGTAGCCGGCCTTTAGGGATGGATTGAGCAGTACATCCTGGCGACCTTGAGCATAGTTGAGAAAATGCACCGCACCCTCTAGCTCGGTAAGCAAGCGGCCGGCAAAAAGGGCTTGACCCGAGGCATACACGCGGTTGTCCCCGTACCAACCCAGCCGAGAGACGGGGAAGAAGGTCCGAGCCACTCCAGCTTTAAAGCGCGCCGTCTGCGACAAGATATACGTCCCATCGAGCTGCCCAATGAAGCTCTGGTAGTTCTCGATATCGCCGGATAGCTCATCCTCGGGTACGAAGCTATTTCCATAGCCGCCGCGAGCGACTATCGCGATCCGGGGAGTGATGAGGCCGGAGACTCCCAACAGAGCATACAAGGCATTTGACGAAACATTGAAGTCTTCGTCGGGATATCGCCTGATGTCGCTACGCACATCTAGCACGAGAGCCGTCTTGGGAAGAAAACGCCAACTAATTTCCATGCCCGGGCGATGGGAGAGATAGTTGAACCTATCGGCCTCGTCACTCAACGGAGAGATCGTTCGTGAAGAGAGAAAGCCCTCGAAAGCAAAAGAGTAGACCGGCCTCAAAATGAAGGCCCCTCCACCTGGGCTAATCGAAGCAGCGGCGTAGACCTCGTTGAACAACGAAAGGACTCCCACCCCCAAGCCGACGGCGGATGTCCGATCGGAGTGTGAGAACCTGTCGCCTAGCTCCAGGGTGAATCTCGAGCCGGGGTTGAGCACCAGCCCAAGATGTGCGTTGCCACCCAGGTAGGATAGAGCGCGTGTTCCTCGGACATCGATTCCGAGATACCGGTTGTAGTCCGCCTTGGCGTCGAGATTGAAGATCGCCGTTGGCCCAGGAACCTCGAGCGAAAGACCGGGCAAAATTCGGAGAAGAAGATCTCCGGTCGCTTCGGAGCCGCCTTCGAAGCCGACTCCAGCAAAGCTGTCATAGCCGACTTGAAGGTCGAGCGAAGGATGCAGCCTACCGTTTCCGACACGCACCCCATTTGTCTGCGCCTCGACAGGGGCCGCAAGACACAAGAGTGATCCCACGAACAGAAGCGCCGTCACCGAGGTATACATTTGGCGGGCACCGAGCATGTGGCTCCAACTCTTCATCTCTTGCCTTTGCAGCCGCGTCATTCCCTCCCCCTTGCCGCCGCTCGAGGCCGTTTCCATTCCTGAGCGAGCAAAGTTCCTATCCATATTCATCACCGCACCGGGCTTGCCATGGGTGGGCGAACCGCCGCTGGCGGCATCGGCGTCATATCCGTGACTCCATCGGGAAGATCGGGGACCTCAACCTCCACCTCGAGATCTTCGTCTACCAGAAAAGCCAGCTGACCTACGCACTCTTCCGCTTCCGCTCGAAGCTGCCTTACTCTGTCACGAGCCACGAGTATCTTGGTGAACTCGTGTCGAGCCTCCTCCATCTCCTCTACCGCAATGGCCTCCTGCAGGCTCACTTGGCTCTCCTCGCTGACGCGGACGAGGCCGCGAATGTGCGTCAGCTTCTCGTTCACGCAGTTGAGCTTGACTACATCCTTCTCATCCCTCGCCTCGTCGAGCATGCGCATGACCTCTTGGAGGAGCTGCCTCATCTCCTTGAGGTTGGCCTCCGCCTGATCCGTAAGCTGACGCGCACTCATCTGCTCGACCTCGTCTCGCCTGTCATCGGCAAGCTCGGGCATGTCCGCTGTGGCCGGCCCAGCAAGGAACAACATGCAGAGGGTCCCGAAGGCGGCAGTTATTCGACCTTTTTGTCGGTGGATCCGCATGAGCCCTCCTAGAGGTTGGCAGCGGGATGAAGTCCTACACATACAACGGTTCGATACTAAAGAGAGAAGCTCTTATTCGCAAGGTTAGATGGGAGTCCCTAGCTAGATTTCGAGAGCACCCACACGCCGGCCAAGACTATCACGGATCCTTGTTCATGGCCGACTCCGTTGGCCTGCTCGAAACCTCGACGAGCGCGCTTCGGCCCTCGGGCCCTTTCTCGATCCCATCGTGAGCCCTGACAATACACCGCCAAACGCTCCCCGCCTCGACCTGGCGGCCCCGCACAGCGGTCGCGCTGGGAGCAAAAGGCTGGGGCCTGCCATCTCGAACCCATTGGAATACATAAGAAACATCTCCGCCATCGGGATCCTTGGCGGCCTCGATGACTTCACAGCGAAGCTCATCAGCCTCCACGGGAGTCTCTGGTACCAAGCGCACCAAGGGGCGTGAGGGCGGCGTATTCGCTATCCTTACCGACGCCTCTCCCGCCGGACCAGCCTCGAAGGGATCATGGGGCGTCACAGCGCATGCCCACCGCTCTCCCCGTCTTACTCGGCCCTCCGGCACCAGGGGGCCTTCGAGATCCTCTATCCTCTCGCCGTTTCTGGTCCAAGACCACGAGTAGTCGATGGGATCGCCATCGACATCCCGGGATGGCTCCTCGAGCCCACATCGAAGCCCATCATCCCGGCGCGGAGTTCGCGGATAGATGGCGATGGACGGTTTCGTGGGAGGGCTGTTCGAAACGATGACTTCCTCGGCGGCATCGCCCTCCACGCTCCCGCTCGAGGCCGTAACCTTCCCAACGCAGGTCCACCTCTCTCCTCTCTTGGTGGCGCCATGGCAAAGGCGCTCTCCCGAATGAGACGTCGCCTGCCCGTCTCGCAACCAAGAAAACGAAACATCGAATGGATCTCCGTCCGGGTGACTTGCCGGCCTGATCACATTGCAGACAAGAGGATCGGTGGTAACTGGTCTCGACGGCTCTACAGCCACGCGAGGGGGGACAGGAGATCTTTGCCCTACTCGAACCGTATCCGAGGCCACCCCAGACCAGGCCTCACCATCGGTGGCGGCCACACGAACCGTCCAGGTTTGGCCTCGGGAGGTCAACTCTC
>SKWY01000515.1 GCA_007128675.1 Deltaproteobacteria bacterium
CGGAGACGGGACTGTCGGGAAAGGATGAGCCCGAGAACAGAGCGCCAATGCGTTTCGATGACAGCCATCCTCTTCATGCGCACGTCTCCCGGGCCCTCGAGCTTCGCAAGGACCATCCTTGGTTGGTTGGCGCCAATACCATTCTCAAGAAGGTGGAGGACGAAGTGCTCGTCTTGATGCGTTCCGATAGGGGCGCCCCCTTCATGTTGGTCGTGAACCTGGCTCAAGATCCCTACAAGGTGGACTTGGAGGCCAAGTCGATCTCTCGGGCACGATCCTTGACGAACGGTGACTCGAAAGGTGTAGACGAGATTCTAGTGGGGCCTCGAGCCGTGGAGGCCTTTATCGTCGATATCGAGAGCGACCAAGGTGTAGAGAAGCATCTTGATTGGCTGGAAGAAAAGCATGGAACCACCACCAGCCCCGGCCCGGAGCGAAAGGTGGTCTTCACTGCCGGGGAGAATACGTCGACTGAAGGCGAGCTGGTGCTCGTCGGCGCCGGTGAGGCTCTAGGCCGCTGGGATGTGTCCCGAGCCCCCCGTTTCGAGGGCGGCAGTGCCACGCTTGCCTTGCCCACCGGCCTGGTGGCCGAGTACAAGCTGGCGCTAGTCGGCAAGGCTGGTGCTCGCTGGGAGGACGGGCCGAATCGATACCTCCTTATCAAACCTGGTGACGAGCCGCTGGAGATCGACCTCCAGTGGCGGGAGGGCTGACGAAGTGGCAGGCCTGATTCTAGAGGGTATTCGAAAGAACTACGGGACAGCCGAGATCCTGAAGGGAGTCGATCTGGTCATAGATGAAGGCGAGTTCATCGTGCTCGTGGGACCATCCGGCTGCGGAAAATCGACCCTTTTGCGCTGCATAGCAGGCCTGGAGTTCATAACAGGGGGCGATCTTCATATCGGTGCTAGACGCGTAAACGATCTTGCTCCAAAGGATCGCGACATCGCCATGGTGTTTCAGTCATACGCTCTGTACCCACACATGACAGTGCGAAAGAACATGGCCTTTGGTCTCGAGATTCGTCGTATGGCGCGGGACGAGATCGCGAGCCGGGTCGATATGGCCGCAAAGCTCCTCGGGTTGGAGGATCTGCTCGAGCGTTATCCGAGGCAGCTTTCCGGAGGGCAGCGTCAGCGCGTCGCGATGGGCAGAGCGATAGTCCGCCAACCTTCCGTGTTCCTCTTCGATGAGCCGTTATCGAACCTCGATGCGGCGCTGCGGGTACAGATGCGCGCGGAGCTGGCTAGGCTGCACCAGCAAATGAAGACGACCATGATCTATGTCACTCACGATCAGGTCGAGGCCATGACGCTCGCGGACCGAATGGTGGTGCTGAAGTTGGGTGAGGTACAACAAGTCGGTGCTCCTCTCGAGCTGTATCATTCTCCATCGAACAAGTTCGTCGCCAGCTTCATCGGTTCACCTTCCATGAACTTCCTTCCTGGGAGGATGCTTGGGGAGGAGGAGGGAAGAGGGCGGGTCGAGGTACTGGGACAAACCGTTCTACTCCCAAAGGATCGAAAGTTGGCCGCTGTGGGGCAATCGATCGAGGTTGGCGTGCGGCCGGAGCATCTGGAAGTGGTCGACTTCGCGCAAGGAGACCTCAAGGGTCGCGTTGAGCTCGTGGAGCCAATGGGATGGGATGCCCACGTACATGTTTGCATTCCCACCAAGGATGCCGGCAGAGAGAGAGACGGAGCGGAGCGTGTTACTGTTCCCGATCGCCCCGATGCCGTTGCGGATCGCCCCAAGGTCTCCGATGCCGGTGCCGGGGGCACGGGGCCTGTCGTCATCGCCCGAGCCGAGGCGACCCATGTGGCAAGCCTTCAGCCTGGCACGATGGTCGGGCTACGATTGCCTCCAGAGGCGATTCATCTCTTCGATACCGACACCGAAAGAGCCATCGGTACGCCGCCCGTCGCAGACGAGCCGACGACCGTGCCGGTTGCCCCCGCGGCGGCCGGGTAACGGTGGAGAGCCCGGGCCCCGGGCCCCGGGCCCACCTTCCTATGGCCTCTCCCAGTGGACATCGACCTCGTCCACCACCGGCGATTCTTCGTGAGCGCCGACGAGCCTGACCTGGACCTGGATGTAGCGTCCCTCTGGGGTCTCGCCACCCAAGCGACCCACGAGGCTCGCGTCGCCGTTCAGGGCCCCGCTGCACTCGTAGCTTGTGTATGGTGAGGAACCCAGAGCGGCTCGGGTATTCGCCGCCCGGGCGCGAACGCATACCTCGGTGTCGAGCGGCATCGAGCTCGCTCTCCAGGTGACGCGAATCCATCGCGCATTCAGCCAGGCCGAGTCCCATGTATGGACCCATGTCCCTTGCTGCCTAGTTACGAGTCGATGCTGTAGTCCGGTCATATCGGAGTACGTGTACGGTCTGCCCATCTGATTGAGCCGGCCATGAGTGTTGACGGGTTGACCATCGGACTCGAGCACGGTTGCCGTCGAGTTGCCGTAGTTGACGGACCAGATGCGCGTATCGTTGGCGACCGCCATGCCCAGGGGGTTCCCGTCGACGGGGTAGTTTCCAATGATTGTACCGTTGGGCGCGTACTTCGTGACATGATGGCTGCTTCCAGAGCAGTCCCAATTGGCGGCCCAAATGTTGCCGTCGAAGTCGACGGCGATGCCTCTCGTACGCGCGTACTGACAGGGATGCCCGGCGGGTCCGGGGAAATGCTGCACCTGGTGCGTGTCGGCCTGCACGCGCATTACGCCTCCCGCGCTCGAGTCCCACACGCCGAACCAGACGTTGTCCTGGTGGTCTATCGCCAGGCCGTAGGAGTTGTAGGGCAGGTTGACCGTGTCGAGAATCTGACCGCTGTTCGTGTCTATCTTGACCGCTGGGCCGTTGCCTAGAGTCGCTATCCAGAGCTCGCCATCGGAGGAGACCGCGGCGCCGTAGGCGCGAGAGCCTTGCAGATCGACGCGCTGGAGCTGAACACACCTTGGCACTCCATCCGGGTGGGTGTCGTCCACCTGATCGCCCGCGAACTGGTACATGGCCCCCTCACCCCAGCTCCCTATCCATGCATGGTCGTTGCCGTCCAGGGTGACGGCGCGCACGGCAATGCCCCCGCTCGAGCCGCTGGTGACGTCGGCTCTGCAGATGATCGATCCGTCTGTCGCTATTCGGGTGGCGTTGCCGTACTCGGGTAGATGGGAGTTATGGCAGTCGTCCAGAATATTGCGGCACCCGCGGAAACCTACCCACACCGATCCATCTATGGCAACGGCGGTACGGGACGGGCTCCAGCCGTAGCAAGGCTGGCTCGCATCGCTGCAGGTCATGTCCGTGTTGCCCTCGGCCTGGTTGGTGTAGGTCGGTACATAGACGTCGGTTTCGAAGGTATTGGTGTTGATGCGCTGGACTCTGTTCTCTTGGGTTCTTGCAACCCAAATGAAGGGCTGGTCGTGACGTCCCCGATCCAGGCATAGCTGGTCGGGCCCGCAAAGCGCATCCGGGTCTGCCGGATCGCCGGGGCCCGCTCCGTCGAGATCACAATCGGTACAGTCCCAACCGCCGTCTATAGGATCGGGGTCGGGGAAGTTTTCGATCCAGCAGGGTTCGTCGGGGCAAAGACCGCAGGCATTGCGGAGGCCATCGTCGATGATCCCGTTGCAGTTGCTGTCCTCGCCGTTGCAGCATGTCTCCCTGCCGGTTGATGGATCGACGCAGTCTGGATCGGGGATGCAGCAACCGTCGGGCACGGCGTTTCCATCGCAGCTGTGATCGATCTCGTCACACCGTTCGGGGCTGGGGATCACATACCCCTCGCATGGTCCCCAGTAATATGCGTCGCCAGCCGCCAGGCATTCCTGCGTGCCCGCGACACAGGCTCCGACACCGACGGTATGGGGTGGTCCCGGGTAGCACTCCGCTATCTCGCCGGGCGAGCACGGGCAATCCGTTCTCGGCCTGCCCGTGCAGTTGTGATCGAAGCCGTCACAGAGTTCCTCGCCGGGTACGCACCAGTCCTCGAACTCGGGACAGCCATCGTCAACGAGTCCGCTGCAGGTGTTGTCGATTCCGTTTCCGCAGATCTCCTCGGGCTCGGGAAGGACCTGTCCAACGCACTCGGTCCATTGACCGTTTATGCAGTCACGAACTCCTCCGACACATTGTCCGACTCCTCCGGTGCCGGCGGGGCCGGTATAGCAGGGTTGATTATGGCGCTCGACGCAGCTCTCGCAGGCCTGCGGATCCACGACGCAGCAGCACCTTGGATCGAGGTTCGGGTTGTCCGGACAGTTCTCCACCAGCTCATCGGGCAGGTTTCTACAGTCTACGTCACAGCCGTTGTCTATGACGCCATCACAGTCGTTGTCGAGACCGTCACAGCGCTCGGGTTGCGGCAGAACCTGCCCCTCGCAATCGGCCCACACCCCACCTATGCAGCGCTGCACGCCTTCGCGGCATTCACCAACGTTCAAGGTGCCATCTGGTCCGCCGTAGCATGGACGTTCCTCTCCGTCCTCACAGGGACAGCCTTCATCAACTATTCCGTTGCAGGTGCTGTCACGCCCATCGCAGATCTCCTGGCTCAAGGGGAGCACCTCTCCCCAGCAAGGACCCCATGTGCCATCCTCGCGGCATTGGCGAGTGCCCGCGCGGCATATGCCGACGCCTTCGGTCCCGGCAGGGCCGTTGTAGCACTCCTCCGTTTCACCATAGACGCACTCGCAGCTGGCGGTAGGGCACGTCCAGCCGTTCTCGTCGTTCTCCCCATTGTCTCCGTTGTCTGGGCCCCCGGGCACGACTGGTCCCTGGCAGGTACATGATGCCAGCAGGAGGACGAGGCTGATGGCGATTGGACCAAGCCAACTTCGGAAACTCACTCCTGTCACGTGCCGCGAAGCCATGACCCACTCCTTTAGTCATGAGCCCACAAAGAGGACCTTGAGTTCAATGCTTTTCAGCGAAGAGGTCCTTATCGGGCCTTTTGAGCATACATGCACAATCCATTCTACAGAAATGGGGCGCAGTTTGCTAATGATCCCATCACGGAAGCAGAGGTCGCCGGCTATCCCGTCGAGGTCGGCAAGTGGGCTCCGGGACCCCTTAGAGGGGCGCGAGGGTGGCATGATGGCCCTTGGCCCAGTTTGGAATTAGATCGTACACAAGCGGGTTGCTCACCC
>SKWY01000315.1 GCA_007128675.1 Deltaproteobacteria bacterium
AGTGCGACGACGCAATCGTTCGCGTCCCGGACACGAACAAGGGAGTCGCACTCTCCACTGACTGCAATAGCCGGTTCGTCTATCTGGATCCGCGCCTGGGCACGGCACATGCGGTTGCAGAGGCCGCCAGAAACGTCTCATGCGTCGGTGGGCTTCCTCTTGCCGTGACCAACTGCCTGAACTTTGGCCGTCCGGAGGATCCCGAGATCATGTGGCAGTTCGCAAGAGCCGTCGAGGGCCTCTCCGAGGCCTGCCGAGAGCTTTCGACACCAGTGGTCAGCGGCAATGTGAGCTTCTACAACCAGAGCGGCGAGAACGCGATCCTGCCGACTCCCGTTATTGCCATGGTAGGCCTCGTCGAGCCGGTCGAACGTCACGCCGTGAGCTACCTGAAAGGAGCTGGCCGACAAATCGTCCTTCTCGGCGACACGTTCGGAGAGCTTGGCGGCTCAGAGTACCTCGTGACTATCCATGAGAGGCTCACGGGGCAGCCGCCATTCCTGGATTACAACAAGGAGAGGGCTCTCCAAGCGGCCGTGAGGAGGATGATCCAAGAGGGCCTGGTGGAAACCGCTCATGACACGAGCGAAGGTGGGCTCGCCGTGGCGCTGGCCGAGCTGTCCCTGACGACACGCAACATAGAGGGTTCAGGGGTAGGGCTCGTCGTCAAGCTGCCTCCACCCCCTATCACGGCCAATGATACTCGTCCGGAAGCCCAGCTCTTCGGTGAGGATGCATCAAGAGTTCTTGTGGCATGCCTACCGGCGCATCTCGACTCTGTGATGGCAATAGCAAAGGACCTAGGTGTTCCCGCAACCGTAATCGGGGAAAGCGGCGGGGACAGGGTGCTCATTCATGACGCGGAAAGCCCGAGCCCTCTAGTCGACGTTGCTCTATCCCATGCCCTAGACAGGTATGAGAAAGGACTTGCCGGAGCCCGTTCGACCATCGGGTAAGGCAAGGCCCCCGAGGGTCCAAGGCCCGGCTGGGCCGCGACCCCATTGTCCCTAGAAGGCTCGAGTCCATAACGAGATTGGTGTCGGGACGATAACCACCGACGAGCACCAGTCATCGTCGATGAAGAGCGATCTGGGCTCATCGGAAGAGAACTCGACGCCGCTCTTCGAGCCGGCGCCAAAGTTCTGTGGACATGAGAGGGGGGCTTGTGAGCCATGGGTGCACGCCAGGGACGAGTAGAGGCATCTTACGGGCACGATCGCTCTTGGATGAGATGGAGGCTATTCGATGCTCGACTCGCCATGTTGAGCTTCGTTGGGCTCTTGACTCTGTCTTCCCTTGGTTGTCGTGACAGCCCGCTGCGCCCGGTGCCCAATTGTCTGGAAGGAGAGACACGCCCCTGCACGGTTCCGCCCTGTCCGGGACCAGGCATCGAGACCTGTATTGATAATGAATGGGGGCCATGCGAGGGGTATCAAGAGCCACGCCCAGAGATGTGCAACGGCCGGGATGATAGCTGCGATGGTTTTGTCGACAACAATCCCTTGGATCCAGAGATAGGCGAGCGATGCGGCACGAACACAGGTAGATGCAGCAAGGGTGTGATTCGCTGTATCCACGGCGAGCTGACGTGTGTCGGCGCCATCGAGCCTCGCCCCGAGGAGTGCAATGGAATGGACGATGATTGTGACGGAATCATCGACAACAACATTCCCGAGGAGATCTGCTACACAGGCCCCCCGGAAACACGGGGGGTCGGCATCTGCCATGCCGGCATTCAGCGCTGCGTAAGAGGCGCCTTCGTTTGTGAGCACGAGCAGACGCCAATGCCTTTCGACTGCACCAACGGGCTCGACAACAACTGCGACGGTTCGATCGACATCGAAGATGACACGGATATCGATCTCGTCCTCTTCGTGGATTGGTCGGGATCGATGGTAAGAACCCTGAGCGGCGTGCGAAATGGTCTCTTGCGATTCGCGGAAGCCTATCGTGACAGCGATCGCATACGCATTGCCACCGTAGTCTTTCCCGATGCACAAAACGACGGTTACTGCGCGCTTCTAGAAGACTTCGTCTCCCCCAGTGAAGCAATCGCAACGCTCCAGTCGCTTCAAATACAGCGAGTAGGCATCGAGCCCTCGTACCAGTGCATGTACGACGCGGCCATCGGGCTCTATGACCTCGATTATCGTTCGGATGCCGATGTCATCTTCATGCTCTTTACCGACGAGCCAAACTTCAACAATGATCTCACTCAAGAAGATGTAGCCGAGGCGATGAACGAACTAGGAGCGACGGGCCACTTCTTCGTGGACCCGCTCTTTCAGCACCATTACGATGATATCGTCGAACAAACGGAAGGGATAATGGAGGATCTGGAAGGCGAGTATTTGGGCGATAGGGTTCTATCTCACTTGCTCTCACAGACCTGTAGCATGTGAGCTCAGAAGCAAAGAGCAGGGCGCACTTCTTTCCGGCGAACCGCTTGACTACCACCCACGAGGTCGAGCGCTTCTCGAAACCCGACTCAACGCTCGATTACCTGCGAGATATCTCTCGTTGGTAGGTCACCATGGCTGATAGAGCTTTCACGGCTCCCTCCGGGGTCTCGTAGAAGACAGCCTCATGCCGGGCCTCTGGGACACCCCTGATCATCTTGCTCTCGGCATCGGCGAGAAGACTGACGCCGATTATCGGTTTTCCATATCGCTCCATCAGCATGACGGAGTGTTTGATGAACTCATCCTCGAACTCCCCAAGCTGCGTGGCCACCTGGCTCAAAAGCTCCTCGCCCACCGAAGGGTCGGCCCGCAGGACCGCCTGTCCGAATCGATGCATGAAAACGCGGCGTCCCAGTATTCCGAGACTGAGCACGGCATCACAGCCTTCCCAGCACGCCAGGGCCTCCAAGATGCGCATCGGAACGAGAGGATCCTGATCACCGACTAGATCGACCGGGTTCATTCTGCTCCAATAGGGAGGAAGAATGGCGTCTATCTCCTGGAGGATCGGAGCGTCGAGTTCTGGTATCTCGAGGCCGTGCTTCTCGCAGAGATCGGCGGTCACCACGCCCCATCCGCCTCCCCACGTCATGATAGCGGTTCTGGGCCCCTTAGGTAGCGGCAGCGAGGAAAAGGCCGCGGCTAGATCCAGAAGCTCCATTGGCTGCTCGACCTTGATGACACCAGCCTGCTCGCACATCGCATCGAAGACACGCTCGTCCGAGGCCAACGCTCCCGTGTGGCTCGCCGCCGCCCGAAGCCCCACCGGTGTCCGCCCGCCCTTGAGCAGCAACACGGGCTTTGCCGCCGATAGCCTCCTGGCGCTCTCGAAGAAGCGTCGCCCATCCTTGCAGCTCTCCAGATAAAGCAGAACCGTATGGGTCAGCTCGTCCTCCAAGAAAGCATCCAAAAAGTCCTCGATGGTGACCATGGCCTCGTTTCCGCTGCCCGCGAAGGCTCTGATTCCGAGGCCTTGATGCTCGGCGAAGGCGAGCAGCTGCGTACCCAGGTTGCCTGACTGGGAAACCATCGCGGTGCTCCCGATCCTTGGCGTAACCGTGGAGCCCGTACAAAGGAAGCTTGTATGGGAGTTGGCTATCCCCATGGTATTCGGGCCGAGGATCAGGATCCCAGCCTTCCTCGCGGCCTCTACGAGTTGCTCCTCGAGGGCCCTACCTTCCTCTCCGATCTCGCTGAAACCCGAGCTGATCATCACGATATGCTCGACCCCCTTGGCCCTGCACTCTTCGATGAGCCCTATCGTGTGTTTTGCGGGTATCGTCACTACGACGAGATCCACGGGGCCTGGGACCTCCCCAAGTGTCCTATGCACTCGACGCCCCAGAATCGTACCGCCCTTCGGGTTAACCAAATGGATCTTCCCCGTGAATCCTCCGGCAATAGTGTTGACCACGAGCAGGTAGCCCCATTTGCCCATCTGTGCCGATGCCCCCACGAACGCCACGCTTTTTGGGTGGAAGACGGCATGCAAGGACCTTGTGGAAGCTTTCGGCCTAGCCCTCCTTGGAGGCTGCTGCTCCCCCGCCACGATCAAGGCGTCCACAGCGACAAGGTGGCCAGATGGAGTAACCTTCAAAGGATTGATATCCACCTCGGTTATCTCTGGGTGCTCTTCGGCCAGCGCCGAAAGACCGTTCAGAACTCTTTTAAGATCCTCCTCTCGCACTCTGCTCTCCCCCCGAAAGTCCTTTAGGAGAACCCTAGCCCTAATCCCCCGGGCCATGTCCTCGACATCCACTGACGAGAGAGGCGCAAGCCTGATGACTACATCGTCCAGCGCCTCGGAGAGAGTGCCTCCAAGACCAAAAACGATTATGGGACCAAAATGAGGATCTCGAAAGAAGCCCGCCAAAAGCTCTCGCTGCCCCGAAACCATGGGCTGTACGAGGAAGAACTCCAGCTCCTCCTTCGCTTCCTCTTCGATGCTTCTTGCGGCCGACATCACGGCCTCGGCATCTCGAAGATGAAGGCGGACTAGCTGCCGCTCCGTCTTATGCTGCAGGGCGGCACCGGCTCCCTTGAGAGCGACTGGATAGCCAAGCCGCTCGGCCGCTCCAGCAGCCTTCTCCGGGCTCATCGCGACGACCTCGTCGACCACGGGAACGCCGTAGGATTCGAGAAGCCGCTTTGCTCGATGCTCATCGGCCGATCCAGCTCCGATGCCGCCGGCTTCTTCTTCAGGGCTTCTTTTCGCCACGCTCTCTCCTTTTGCTGCTCCAGGCACTCGTGGGCGCCTAACGTCCTTACGAACCTCACCAGCTCGCGTGGGAAGCGAGTTTGTCCCAAGCCACGTCTTGCCGCAACTCGCTGTCACACACAGCCGGACTTCTCCTTTTCAATCGGGCTCGGCTGTGGTTTAGAACCGCTATCCACAACCTTCAGCGAACCTTGACAAAAGCTCGAAGCGGCCCCAGGAGCAAAGCATGTCAAAAGAAGCCAGAACCACGGGACCGGGGATTTTCGCACGCATTCTTCTAGCGTTCTTCATTCCGTGGAAGATCCTCTTCGACAGAGCTTTCGCCGAGCAGGTGGAGCAGCTCGCGGGCGGCGAGCCTGCTTCGGCCCTCCCGCCAGCGGGCCCGGCCCTAATCGCCCATCACATGGAAGAAAAAAAGGAAGAAGCAGAAGGCGATGAGGAGCAGGCTCCGCCCAGCGTTTCAGAGATGTCCACTAAGACAGACCCGACCGCGGCGCTCCTCATACTCGGCATCCTTCAGCGTGACGGACGCCTCCTCGACTTTCTGCAGGAGGATATCGCCGGCGCTTCCGATGGGGACGTGGGAGCCGCGGCCAGGGTGGTGCACGAAGGCTGCCGGAAGGCTCTTCTCGAGTACGTGGAGCTAAAGCCGGTAATCTCCAAGGAAGAGGGTGAGCCCGTCACGATAGAGCCGGAGTTCGATGCCGGACGCATACGACTTACGGGAAATGTAGTTGGAAAGCCCCCCTTCCAGGGCCGACTGGCCCATCCAGGATGGCTGGCATCGAGGCTCGATCTCCCCTCTCTGTCGAAGGAAATGGATCCGACGGTGGTAGCGCCCGCCGAGGTGGAGATCTAAACCTCGAATGCCCCCTCAATGAGGGACGCTTCGCCCGGTTGAGCCGACGCAAGAGAAGGCGACGGACAGGACGGGCGATGCGCTCCCAACACCAAGACGTGGACACTCTCATTCTTGCTGGGCCCTGAAGGAGATCCAAATGACTGATCATGGACGCGCTGTCGGAATCGATCTCGGAACAACCCATTGCGCGCTGGCCCATGCTTCCCTGGATGAAGACTCGAGCCGACCACCCGCGATCCTCGATATCCCCCAGCTACTCCATGCTGGCGAGGTAGCTTCCCGCCCACTTCTCCCTTCGTTCATCTACTTGCCGGGCGAGGTGGAGCTGCCGGAAGGCGCCCTCGCCCTCCCGTGGGATTCCTCCGCCTCTCTCGCGGCGGGGCACTTCGCACGCGAGCAAGGCGCGAAGGTACCAACGCGTCTCATCTCATCGGCCAAGAGCTGGCTCTCCTACGCGGGGGTGGACCGACGCGCCCCGATCCTTCCTTGGCAAGCACCAGAGGAAGTGCCCAGCCTCTCTCCTCTCGAAGCGTCGGCCCGTTTTCTGCAGCACCTGCGATGTGCATGGGATCACTCTAATCCCGACAGCCCCCTTGCCGAGCAAGACATACTGCTGACTGTCCCCGCTTCGTTCGACGCGGTGGCAAGAGAGTTGACGGTGGAGGCGGCAAGGCTTGCCGGGCTTGCCGAGAACCTCACGTTGATTGAGGAGCCGCAAGCTGCCCTGTACTCCTGGCTGGTCAGCCAAGGTGACGATTGGAGAAGGCAGGTCGAGGTCGGCGACCTAATCCTCGTCTGCGATATCGGCGGTGGAACGACCGACCTATCCTTGATCTCCGTTGGCGAGGAAAACGGCTCCCTTACGCTGGAGCGAGTGGCCGTGGGTGATCATATCCTGCTCGGTGGCGACAACATGGACCTGGCCCTCGCCTTCGCGATCCGTGCGCGCCTGGAGGCCGAGGGCAAGACGCTCGACGACTGGCGCATGCGGGCGCTGACCCACGGCTGCCGCGTTGCCAAGGAGGCTCTACTGGCCGATCCCGACATGCAGAGCCATCCCGTTGCCATCGCCGGGCGAGGAGCCAGGCTGATTGGCAGCACGATTCGCACGGAGCTTCCACGAGAACTGCTCGAGCAGACCCTCGTCGACGGCTTCTTTCCCAGAGTGACCGTCGATGCGAGGCCGGCCGCCCCGCGCCGAGTGGGGCTATCGACACTCGGCCTCCCATATGCTCAGGACCCCGCCATCACGCGCCATCTCGCTTCATTCCTTTGCCGGCAGGCTACCTCGGGCCAGTTGCCTCCAGAGATGGCGAAGAAGGGTCACAGCTTCCTTCACCCCACGGCGATTCTATTCAATGGCGGCGTAACCAAGTCATCGCTTCTAAGGCAGAGGATCGTCTCGATAATCGACTCATGGCTGGAGGCCGACGGTGGTAGGGGCCTTCGAGTTCTCGAAGGCGCCGATCCAGACCTCGCGGTCGCAAGAGGCGCCGCCTACTATGGAAAGGTCCGAAAGGGTCGTGGCATTCGTATTCGCGGCGGCACGGTTCGCGCCTATTACGTGGGCATAGAGAGAGCAGAGCTTGCCGTACCTGGGATCCCGCCTAGAATCGACGCCGTTTGCGTGGCGCCCTTCGGAATGGAGGAGGGGAGCGAGGTGGTCCTGCCGCAGCCCTTGGGCCTCGTGGTGGGGGAGGCGGCCTCGTTCAGGTTCTTTTCTTCTTCCTCGAGACGCAACGACGCGGCGGCGGCCGTCGTCGATCCATCCTCGCCCGGGGCGGGGCTCGAGGAACTCCCACCTATCGAGACCACTCTCGAAGGTAACGGCGAGAGGGCGGCTGGAGCACTTATCCCGGTCAAGCTGCATGCACGGCTTACCGAGGTCGGTACTCTGGAGCTATCGGCCGAAGAAGAAGAGACTGGACGGCGCTGGAGGCTGGAGTACAACGTGCGGGTCGAGTAGTTCTAGGTTTGAGGCGAAGCTTGTGGAAGCAAGACCGCCATCTCTTTTCCGCACGAAACGAACAATTGATCCAGGACCTCATTCGGAATGAACAAACCTAGCTTCATAGTGGGAATCGATCTTGGCACGACTCACTCGGCGGTCGCTTTCTCACCCATAGGCCGCGCAAGCGTATCCGTCTTGAATATCCCGCAGCTCGTGGCTCCTGGAGAGACCATGGCGCGCTCACTGCTACCCTCGGCCGTCTATCTTCCCACCAGCGACGAGATGCCAAGGGCCGGGCTTCAGCTGCCCTGGGGTGAGCAGGCCGAGCGAATCGTAGGCGAGCTGGCTCTGCGGCGAGGAGCGGAGGTCCCAAACAAGCTGGTCTCCAGCGCCAAGAGCTGGCTGTGTCATGAGGGAGTGGATCGAACCGCCAAAATCCTCCCCTGGGGAGCACATCCCGAGGCGGAACGGATCTCTCCGGTGGAAGCCTCTTCGGAGATTCTAGGACATATCCGTGCCGCCTGGGACGCCGCCTGCCCCGATGCACCCCTTGCCGAGCAGGAGGTAGTCCTGACCGTCCCGGCTTCCTTCGATGAGGTTGCAAGAGAGCTGACCGTGGAGGCGGCACAAAGGGCAGGGCTCGAGAGACGAAGGCTGCGTTTGCTCGAGGAGCCACAGGCCGCGTTCTACGATTGGCTTCTGCAGCACCAGGGGACCCTTGGCGAGTCGATAGGAGATGCCCGACTTGCCCTGGTCGTCGATGTGGGCGGTGGCACCACCGACCTGACCCTCGTTCACATAGAGCCCCAACCCGCGGGTGCCCCCAAGCTGACGCGGATCGCCGTGGGGGACCATCTGATTTTGGGTGGCGACAACATGGACGCCGCCTTGGCCAGGAGCGTGGAGCATGAGCTGGCGGCTCGTGACGACAAGAAGGCCGGCCCCCTCGATGCGACAGAGCTTGCCTCTCTGATGCATTCGGCCAGAAGAGCCAAGGAGGCTCTCTTGGGGGCAAGCCCGCCAGAGGAGTTCAACCTCGTGCTCCAACGGCGCGGCTCGAAGCTGATTGGAAGGACGCGCAGTCATCCGGTGCGAAGAGAGGATATCGTGAAGCTCGTTCTCGACGGCTTTCTGCCGGCCACCAAGCGAGACGAAGTACCGGCTAGGACCAAGCGAACGGCGTTGAGCGAGCTGGGGCTGGCTTATGCGGCCGACCCGGGCATTACACGTCACATATGTGCTTTCTTGAGACGTCACGTCCAGGCCGCCTCCGATACGGGGGTCAAGGTCTTCGACGGGCTTCCCCGTCCCGACGCCGTGCTCCTCAACGGGGGCGTCTTCAACGCGCCCGCGGTAGTGAGCCGTCTGTCGAGCGTCCTCGAAGGATGGTTCGACGGAGAGTCGGTTCCCCTCCTCTCCCACGACTCTCTGGATCTCGCGGTCGCTCGCGGCGCGACCTGGTATGGGCTTGCGAGAAGAGGCTTCGGCGTGAAGATTGGCGGCGGGGCGGCGCGCGGATACTACGTGGGGGTGGATGACGAGAACGGCAAGAAGCGAGCATTCTGCGTGGTGCCCAGGGGAATGGAGGAGGGCACGGAGGTAGAGATAGAGGGACACTCGTTTCGTTTATTGCTAGGCAGGCCTGTCTCCTTTCCTCTCTATACGTCCACGAGCGACAGGCATGATGCAATGGGAGAGCTAGTGCTCGTTGACGATGATCTTTCCCCCCTTCCTCCTCTTCATACGGTCCTTCGCTCCGAGACCGAGGCAGGAGAGCTTCCAGTACGGCTTAGCTCGGCTCTTACGGAGATCGGCACGCTGGAGCTCTCTTTGCTGACTACCGAGAAGCCTTCTCGAAGATGGCGCCTGGAGTTTTCGGTCAGAGGCGAGGACGCGGCCGGCGGTGGAGCAGCGATCGCGCCGATCGACGCCCTGCCCAGGCGCTTCGAGGAGGCCCGCGCGTTGGTGGAGCTCTGCTATGGACGGGCGGCGAAGCCTATCGAGCCAAGAGAAATAAAGAACCTTTGGCGCTCACTCGAAAAGATCCTGGGCAAGCGGGACGGGTGGTCGTCGGCGGCAAACAGAGAACTATGGGGAATAGTGTGGGGCGGAGCCAAGAAGCGGCGACGAACACCGGATCACGAGCGCATCTGGTTCCAGCTGATTGGCTTCTGCCTGAGGCCTGGCTTCGGGGCCCCTTTGGACGACTGGCGCGTTGGGGAGCTGTGGTCTGTTTTCGACAAGGGCGTTCAATACACAACTGAAGCTCCGGGCTGGGCCGAGTGGTGGATTCTTTGGAGAAGGGTGGCCGGGGGACTCTCGCCCGAGCAGCAGCACTCCCTCTTCGAGTCCGCCCGCCCTTGGCTGGAGCCGCCCAAGGGCCGAGTTCCCAAGAAACCCAAGGGGCCGAAAGCTCTTGGTCACGACGAGATGGTGAGAATGATCGCATCACTCGAGAGACTACCCGCCGCATCCAAGATCGAGGCTGCCGACTGGATCCTGCACCGGTTGGAGTGCAAGGCGGGAGGCCGATCCTGGTGGCCTCTGGGGCGTTTGGGCTCTCGCCAACCCTTCCACGGAAGCGCCCATGACGTGGTCCCCAAAGAGCAAGCTGAAACTTGGCTAGAGCGGCTTCTCTCACTGAACCTGAAACGGGAGGACGGAGCATCCTTCGCGGCGGCACAGATCGCAAGGTTCACCGGTGATCGGGCCCGCGATCTCGATGAGGCTTTGCGCGAGCAGGTAGCGATACGACTGGAGCAAGAAGGTGCCCCCAAAGCTTGGATTCGCATGGTTCGAGAGATCGTTGATCTCTCGGAGCAAGACGAAAGGCGAGTCTTTGGCGATACGCTGCCGGTTGGCCTCCGTCTAGGTTAGCCAGGTTCCCCTTTGAGAGGCCTACTTCCTCTTCTAGAGTTGCCGCGCCGGTCTTCTTGCCGGCCCCGACGGCCCTGGGTCATCGAGAGGACTTCTAGAGCCTTCCGCGCACGAAAAACCGCGCTCGCGGCCCGACTATCTCGCCTCCACCAGAAGCCCTGCCATCGACCTCGAGGGCCCCTACCTCACGGTAGGGCTGATTGAGAACATTGATGGCCGCGATCCCGACGTCCAGCTCTCGATCCCGCGAGAGATTCGCACGATATGAGAGCGTCCCGCTGACAAGCGTCGTGCCGCCAACCTCGCTTACTATATCGTCCTCGAGGGCCGACTCCGGATTACGAGTCCTAGTAATGTACTTCGACATCCACATTGCATCGGCGCCAAGACGCACTCTGTCGCCCCCCAGGCGAACCGAGCCGATCAAGCGATGGTGGGGCTCCCAGTCCCTATTCAATCGGTAGGAGAGATCGCCGCTTTCTGGGTCCACCACCGGTACGTGTAGTCGATCAAGCGCATAAGAGCCCGAAAGCTCAACCCACGCAAGCGGCTTGCCGGCCATCTTCATCTCCCCGCCATAAGAGTACATAGCGTCGTCACTGTTGGCGAAATCGACCTCTGCCGTAGCCGGAATCGTGGGTATCCCGCCAAAACCGGTACCGACGCGAATATCTCGAAGATGATGACTAATGGCATGCTGAAAGCGAGCCGCGAAGGTGTCCACCGTTACGAAGAGGCGCTCATCGAGAAGGCGTCCCCTGAAGCCGAGCTCTACCGAATCGACGTACTCGTTCACCAAGTCTGGCCGGCCGATGTTGCCGAAGATTTGTTGTAACCGATTGCCAAGGTCTGGCGCCGTACCCGGCTCGAGCTGAAGACTGAAGGCAAGATGGGTCTCGGTGAAGGTCGGCTTACGATAGGCCCGACCAAAACCGAGCCTCCATGCATGCCCGGGGCTATGGCTGTACACGAGCGCGGCGCGCGGGGAAAGACCGAGGTCGGCGGTGAGGCTGTTGTGATCGAGCCTACAGCCCAGGTTCAGGAGGAGGTTTTCGCGAAGGTACCACTCGTTTTGGAGGAAGAGCCCAAAACGAGTCTCCCAGACATCCGTTGGAGCACAGTCGGTGGGATCGAAGTCACCTGGTGGAACATCGGGACATACGATCAGCTCTCCTTCCATGTGATGGATTGCTCTAGCGCTACCGCCGACCATCAGGCTGCTTCCCTCGAAAAGACCCAGAGTATGGTGGGCGGTGAGCTCGACCGATCTAGTGGGGAAGTAGAGCGGCGGCGCGTTGCCTAGAAGAGCGTTGTCCCACTCTTCGGGAAGCACCAATCTTAGGTCCACATCCACTACGGGCTTGCTCCAGTCCAACACCAAAAAAAGTTCGGTGCGTGCCAAGGATAGCCGCCCCATGAGATAGGGCCAGAAGAGCCGTACCGGGCCATCTCCGAGGGGAGAGACGACATCTCCAGTCCCCTCCACAATCCCCGCCTCGATCCTGGCGGTCATTGTGTCGTGCCCAAGCCAGTCCAGGAACAGTCGACCACGAAGAATGTCGAGGGATGTCTCGTCAGGCAAGCCATATAGTGCCCGCCGCTCGAGGCCCGCGCTACCCCAGTATCCCCAAGACCCGGTTCTGCCGTGGACTCGAAGGTCCATCGTCGAGGTCAAACGGCCCGAGATATCGGTATTCAGCTCCGTAGTGAAGGGACGCTCCTGCGGCGATCGAGTGACGATGTTCACGACTCCCTGCAAGGCATTCGCGCCGTATAGAGTGGAGCCCGGGCCACGAATCACCTCGATTCTCTCTATGCTCTCCATATCGAATGGCATTGCCATCCAAACAGGTAGTCCGAACAGGTGAAGGGCAACATCACGGCCATCCACGAGGACGAGCATTCTATCGCCGCTGTAGTAGGAACCACTTCGTAGCCCCACGGTTCCCATGCCTTTGGTTAGACGGTACACATCTGCTCCAGGCACGAGGCGCATCAAGTCGACAAGATTGTTGTATGGAGAAGCCCTTATCTGCTCCCGCGTGATTACCGTAATCGACGAGGGGCTCTCCTCGATGCGCTGCAGGCGACGAGAAGCGGACACCACTACATCCTCGGCGGCGAGCAGCGCCAAATCGTCCATGATGTCCAGATGATCCAGATCCAGGGCCAGTCCTAGTCCAAGGTCTTCATCCAGACCAAGCTCGCTTGGGTCATCGGGCCGGTGGACTCCGGGCTCGTCGTCCCAGCCTCTACCATCGAGATGGTCCGAACCGGCTTTTTTCGGCTCAACTATCTTTTCATCCGCCTCATCAAAGGAGCCTTTGCTCGCGAGCTCCTTGGCCTCGGCTCCAACTAACGAGACCGAGCACGCAAGAACTAAGCACCACTCAAGTATAGCTGCGCGAACCCCGATCATGAGAAGTGGATAATAGCTCATCCTTCTCAAAGAAACTCTCGCGTTCTTCGACCCTATCCTTAGCCCGTTAGGCACAACGACCATTTGGCGATCAGACCATCGACTACCGGCGAATTCACTCGACCCCTGTGGTCGGTGTCTTCCAGCCCATCGTCACTGTCGGCCCTCAAGCGAGCAACAAAGGACTGATCGTGACCTGAGCGCAAACGAGAGCCCTCGTCTTCGACCCGGAAGAATCCTCTTTGATACGATGCTCTGTTAGGCATTTCTTCGATTGTCCTTGTGGCGCCTCCATGACCCATTGTGTTCCAACGGGCAAGTCCATTTGGCTCATGCCGTATACTACGTCGTGTGCAAACGACGACGGATAGAGACGCTAGCTCACCAAGACAAGAGGTCGGGAGTTCCCAAGGAGCTTCCTTCGACTTGATAGCGACACTAGGCCCCTCCTCGTGGAGTCTCGCACGAGACTTGGTAGTAGCCGGAGCCACCGCGCTGCGAGTCAACTCCTCACACATAGGCCCCGATGCTCTTCTGCCGATTCTGGGGCAAGCTCGCAAGCAGGACGCAACCATTCCCATCGTAGTCGATCTTCAAGGGGCCAAGATGCGGCTTGGTGACCTTCCGGAACACCGAGTACGCGGCGGTGACACTGTCGTGCTCTACCTTGCATCCAAGTCCGACCCTCTTGAAGACAGCAGCAGGCTCGACCCGGTAGAGCCCCCACCTCGAATCGACGCGGAAGCGCCGGCCGCAAAGGGGCGACCCACCCGCCAAGAGGCCCCATGGGTCGCAGGTGATGACCGGACGGTCAGTATGGATCCGAGTGGGAAGGCCAAATCCCGAATCAATCTGCCCGTACCCCATCCCGAACTCTTCTTGGCCGCATCCAAGTGCGACACGATCACGATTGGTGATGGTCGCTCGAGGCTGAAAGTAGCAAGTGTTGGTCGAGATCACCTCGAGGCACATGCCCTTTGTGATGGCCTGCTCCTTCCCCGCAAGGGAATCAACATCGTCGAACATCCGATCGTCCTGGGCGAACTAACCGAGTCCGATGCGGCCTTCATCGAGGAGGCTCGAGAATTCCCTGGAGTCTTCTGGGCCTACTCGTTCATGCACGATGGCCGGGAGGCCAACTGGATAAGAGAGTCCATGCCGGGCTCCTTGGTCGCGGGGAAGATCGAACGAGCCGAGTCCATAGATTCCCTCGACAGCATCTCGAGCACTGTCGACAGCATCTGGATCTGTAGGGGCGATCTAGGAGAGCAGCTTGGTCCCTCGGCCTTGGCACGTTTCGTCGGCGCCCTGGAGCCCAAGAAGTTCGAGACCCCCATACTGATGGCGGGACAGGTCCTCGAGCACCTCACCCGTCACGAGACCCCGACCCGCTCCGAGATCTGTCATCTCCACGATCTAATCGAGCGGGGTTACGCGGGAATCGTCCTGTCCGATGAGACGGCGATCGGAGTGGATCCAACCAACGCGGTTCGCTCGGCAAGAGATCTAATTGGAGCCTTCTTGGCCTAGAAGCCCTCTCATAGACCAGGGGCCGAGGATCAAAGGGTGCGGTCAAGACAGAAGGCGGGGCAAGAGAAAAGAGCCTACGCTAGGAAATATGACCAACGAGTGAGACCCTGACCGTGCCGGCTTTGGAAGCGAGGAGACGGGCACCTATTTTGGACGACCTCTACTGGATGGCTTCAAAAAGTAGAGCGCACATACCCTTCTTCTTCGGCGAGTATGTCGAGATGAACCGTCCGGGCATCCTCCGCGCGTAGCCGAACATCATCATCCGCTCCCAACCGGCTCTCGTCGACCGTCTTCAGATAGCGGCGACAAACATCGCAAACCTCTATCCATCTGGGGTCGTTCTCATCTAGGCACAAGGTGCCTAGCTTCGATTGCTCCTTGTTGCCGCAGGCCGTGCACATCAGCCTTGGAGCAACCCACAGCTCGCCACAAAGCGAGCACAAGAGCTTTCTTGCGCCATCCTCCTTGTCCAGCACTGCAAGGCCTGGCAGAGCGCCGCAAGCGGGACAGCGACCAGCCTCTCGGCCCTCTGCGTCTCTGGCGTCCAGCCGCTCGGACGCGCCTCTGCTCAATCGCGCTTCGTGGACGAACGGGGCCGCCAAGAGGCGGCCCACGAGAAGCAGGGCCTCCACAGGCAGCTCGAGTTCTCTTGCGGTTTCACTCAGAATACGCGCATCTCCTCCCGGCAGGCAGGCGCGCGTTACAGCTTCCAGGATCTCTGGCCTCTCGTTGACCGCCCTTACGAGTACGCTAACGCCTATCTCGCTCACGCTGCCGTCGGCTGCCTCTTCCAACCCACCGAGAAGATCCCGAAGCACCTTCGAATCGAACCGAAATTCATCGAGGCGCAGGCCTTGCTCATCGCCATCTTCCGAGCCCTTCGTTCCTCCCGCCCTGATGGCTGCCTGCGCCCGTGTCTGTGCAATTGCCACCTTTTCGGTGAAACGCAGAAGCTCGACAGAAACGCCCGGGGCTTCCTCGGCGGCCTTCAGTGCTTCTAAATCACTATTCAAGGCGGTTTTCAGATCCTCGGGCAACGGCTCATGCATGGAACGCCCCTTTTGTTGTAGGAACCGATGGCGAGCCAACACGCTCCGACATCTTGCCCCCTAGGCGCAGCGCGCCCAGGGGTTCAAAGACACCTTTTGAACGAGCAACGCCTAGGCGGCGGCCCCTACCGCCTGCCTGTCGATATCGTCCTTCTGCTCTTCGTCTGGGGTCTCCACCACTTCGTATATCGGCAGAAGCTTCACGGCAATCGTGTAGAAGAAGAGCATCGCCGCGAGCGTAGCCGCCGATACGGCAAACTCGATGAGGCTCGGCACGTAGCTTCCCTCAACGGTGAGACCAAGGAAGGTGGTGTTCAGCCGGTTGAGCGCAACGCCGAGCACCAACAGCAAGGCAGCCACGAGCCTACCGGTGGGATTCTCTCGCACGTGACTTACGGCAAGGAGAATCGCCGGCAAGAGGAAGCCCACGGACATCTCGACGAAGAACATCGCGCTCATGCCCGAGCCGCCAAACCTTTCGGCCATCTGACCGGCCGAAGCAGCATCAATCGCAACAGCGAGCACGTCGACCATGCGGAAAGCGATGTAGACGAAGATGAAGACCGAAGCCACGCCCGCGATTCCCTTCAAGAGATCGTTCTGGAGTGGCCTCTTGAATGCCCAGGCGCTCAAGGTGCGCTCCACGATGATCATGGCAAAGCCAACCGCCACCGCGGAGGCAAGGAAGTTCACAGGCAGCCGCATCGACCACCAGTAGTGGCTAAGCTTGTCCGGCACCAAGAGGAACAAGGAGCCAAGAGAGCTCTGGTGCAGCGATGACAAGATGATGCCGAACATGATCAGCAGCACGGGCGTGCTGCTTCGAACCGTGACCCTCGGCAGGAAGAAGGCCAATGCCGTGAAGAAGACCAACGAGGCGGCGGCCCACGTGAAGGAGTGGGTCATGATGTAGGTGAAGAACGCTAGCGCGACTACCGCGTATGCGGGAACCAGCTTCCTCCAAAGCTGCTCGAGGTTCTTCCACCCAAAGCGCTCGAAAACACTTGGGGCAAGCTCGAGAGCCAGCACCGTGAGGTAGAGGATCACGCACCAGGCAACCTCGAAGAGAACCGAGCCATACGGCCACATGTAGATCGGGTTCACGATGCGCCATGGCACGGATATGTCGACGACCAATGAGGCTCCGGCGAACCCGTAGCAAAGGATCGCCCACAGAACCGCTGATCTCGCCAAGCCGTGATAACGCTCACCACCAAAGATGTAGATGAGAGCCGCCGACGTGAAACCACCGGCCCCAAGACCTATGAGCACGAGGACGTTGAAGCCCTTCCAAAGACCCCACGGCCACTCATCGCTAAGGTTAGTCGTTGCTCCCAGCCCCTGGCCAAAACGCATTACCGCGGCCACGAGACCAACAGCCATGATCAAGACGAGCAGCGTCGTCTGCCAAGTAAACAAGCTACGTGATACTCGTTCATGCTTCATGACGTCCGCTCCCCATCATGCGACCGACCTTCGCTCGACTCAGCTTCGGCTCCAGCCACACCGTTTTTTCTTCTCGTGAACCAGTAAAAGCCGCCTAGAAGTGCCCCAACACCAAGAATCTGCGGTGCAACGACTCCTAGCGCCGCCGAGGTGTAGGAGGGGAACGAACGCTCGCCCAGGTTCCCAGGCAGGCCCAGCTTCTCGAAGGGCTCCGAAGCAAGGTAGAGCCACGATGTGCCGCCAGCCTCCTTCTCTCCATAGATGTGATCTTGCGATATGTTCGTCCCGAGATGGGGAAATCCAATTGGGGGGAATCGGGATGAAGACGATCGCAGGTGTATTGTCAATCGGGTGTGCGCTGGC
>SKWY01000455.1 GCA_007128675.1 Deltaproteobacteria bacterium
CAGGTGCCGGGTCCACCGGCTGTTGAGCTGGTAGGTCAACGGGTAGAGGGTCAGCTCCAGGCGCCCATCGACCAAGTCTGTCTTGCGCTGAATCACATGGATGCGCTCGTTGGGAGAGATTGTGTAGCTCTGTTCTCCCTGTTGTGCCCATGCGGCCGCCGGGACCAAGGTCGATACGAGCGATATGGCCAAGAGTCGTGTGTAGGGGCTACTCATTTTGGGGTCTCTCGTCTAGAAGAAGACGCTCGCTCCTCCGAGGAACATCAGAACGTTCGTGAAGCCTTGCACCAGCCTCTCGTTCGGAGAGTTGAGATGAATCCTATACTCGTCGGGGAACATGAAGCTGTTCATCTCCGCGCGAAGAGCGAGCCAGTCGGCCAGATAGAACCTTAGGCCAAGAGCGAAGGTGACACCCGGCTTGACATCGTGTGAACTCGCGCACTCGTAGTCGACATAGCCGTCACCTCTCGGAGTCACGCTGCTGCAGTCCGCAAGCGATTCCCTGAAGACCCCCAGAACTCCTCCTCCCACCGAGGCGTAGGCGCCAAAGTGGACCGGAACCTCTGCTGCCAGGTTCAGCTTCCCATAGATGGGCGACCAGCGAACCACGGTCATGGCCACCCACTGCATCTGTCCCATGTCCGCGAACTCGCTCTTGTCATCCTCTTGGAAGATGGAGATTCTGATCGCGTCGAGTTCACGATTGGTGAGACTCTGCCGTTCCCTGGCGAGAACATATCCTCCAACGAGCTCCAGGGACCAGGCATCCGTCAGGTGATAGGCGGGTCGCAAGAGAAAAGCATAGTGGTCTATCAGCTTCGGATTCATGGCGATCCCCCCCATGAGCGAAAGATCGAAACGACCATCGAAGCTGTACAGGCGCTCCTGCACCACCTCACGGCTTGGTCCGATGGCCTCTCGTTCCGTCTGCGCCAGCGCCGGCCACACGGTGGCCGCAAGCGCGACGGTCAACGCCAATCGTATACTTCGCTTTGTCTGCACGATCGCTTCCTCCGAAAAAGGATGCTGCATGGTTATTCGTTTTGGGCGGGACACCGAATCAGCCGGGACCAACGGTCGTTTTGTGGCAGAGACGAGAGGCGTCAGTCGCAGTCGATGATGCCTCCAGCGTCGACGTGATAGACTACTTCTATTCGAGCATTGGGTGGCGGAACGAAGCGCCCATGAAAACGCAGGGAGTTTACCGCAATCTGGCCGTCGCAGCCTACATATGACCAACCATCTTCGAATTCTTGTTCCTTGTGTGGGACATTCTCCCGGGTTTGGCGACCATCTTCTTCCGTAATGATGGTGACCCTGAACGGCTCGATGTCGTGAGCCATGGGAACACGGGATAGCGGAAAATCGCGCTCTTGACCAGAAGCGGCGAAGCCAATCTCCGAGAGCGCCGATGAGTAGTCTTCCTCGCAGATTGAAACGGTGATTCCGCCAGTCCGCTGTGCCACCTCGGTGTAGCGCGGCGCATAAAGGGCGTGCATGCCGACGGTTTGATTGCGGCAGCCCCTGTAGTCGGCCCACTCGGCACAGCCGCTCTCTCCGGAGCGCACGCAAAGCCGGATCTCCTCCTGATAGTCGCCCACAATCGCCGCAACACTGACCGACTCCTCGTTACCGTAACCCTTGATGCCGCGAAGAAACCTTACGAAGTAGTCCACATCTCCGAAGGAAAGGTTCTCATCGTCGGCACAGCGGCAGTCCGGGTAGAAGGTGCATTCCAGATAGTCACCGCTCTGTGGGACCGGCAGGACCGGGTCGCAGGATGCGTCGCCTTCGTCGCTTACCATGATCACGTATAAGGAGGCATCCTCCCGGAGGAAGCCGTCATTTGTAGTTGATGCCATGGGTTCCGACAAAGCCATATGAACCGCCAACAACCCCCTCTCCACCGGCAAGCCATCGGCACCAACGGTAACCGTCCTCTGGAACGCCTCCTTCGCCTGAAGAAGAGACCCTATGTTGCAGTCGCTCGCTAGCTCCGGGGAGTTGCAGGCTATGTAGCGATAATCTTCGTGACCAGCGACGGGCCTCAAGGCTCCTCCTTCGGAAGGTGTATCCGGGGTCACCACGGCGATGTGGTAATCGACCGGAGGATCGGCATGAGCCAGATCCTGAATGAAGGATGCGAAGTTGGCCGCCAAGTTGTCCTGGACAGCGGTCATCGAGGGGGAGTTGTCCACCATCCAGAGAATGTCCACCTTCCGAACCGTATCCTGGCGAAACACGTCGACTCGAATCCCCGCGCTGTAGCTGAAGTCATCGGCGCTGGCCTCTGGAGGCCTGTAGTCCACGGTCGAGCTGTCCTCGTCAACGGCGGGAGTACCTTCCACCACGACGAAAGGAGGCCGAGCGTACTGCAGTTCTTCTTCCTTACAGCCCCCTAGCACGACTAGGGCCAGGGCTCCCGCTGCCATACCGAATGCGGCAAGGCTCTGGATCCGTAGCCGTCTCATCCACTCCTCATCTCGAAGTAGGAGTGCTGATAGCACGCCCGCGGCGACTGTCGCAAGGAACCCCTGACGCGGCTCATCATCATGGTGGGAACCTCAAGGGCGCAGCTCTGGGGGCACGCAGACCGGGATTGTGCCGCCGTCGACAGTGCCGGCATGTGGATCGCACACCCAATCCTCGGGACAGTCACCGCTCTCGGGGCAGGGAATCGTGCAGATATCGGTTCCGACTCCTCCTCTCCTGATGCAAAGCCGCGATTCACAAGCGGCCGGTCCGAAGGTGCAATCAGAGCCAAGCTGACCTCCTCCCGCGGGAAAACAGATGGAGATCTCATCACTATCCAGGGCAGTGCTGGTCCCGGTCCGACATACGAAACCCGTGGGGCAGCACTCGCTCGCCTCACATCGCGAGGTGCATAGACGGGCCGTCCCTATGTCCAGACATAGGCCGCTTTGACATGGAGCGCGGCCTGGAGAGCAGTCGTCACCAAAGCTTCCTCCCACGGGAGCACACACGCCCTCATCGACCACGGAACGCTCGCAATCGAACTCGGTCCTGTCCGGAGACAACCAACAACACCGGTATGAGTCGCCGCCTCCCGCGCAGTCCTCATCAATCGCGCACCTCGCCGAACAAGCGGCCACCGCGCCGAAGTCGAGACAGATGCCCGTCACGCAGTCGTCGGCTCCCCCCACTCCACAATCGTCGCCGAGCAGCCCCGTACCACCGCGACAGCTGCCTCTGCTCGGAACACATTGGAGCTGCGGCTCTCCGGCCGCATCGATCTCCACGCACGAGAACCCCACGGTACACTCCGAAGCTCCATCTCCGCAGGGACGAGCGCAAAACCTCTCATTCGTCAGCCTATTCGCAATGCACAGGTTGCCGCTGGAACCCGGCAGTCTTCTGCAATCATCATCATCGGCGCAAGGAGCACAGAGACGGCCATCGTCCGCATCCAAGCAGGTGTTGGTCTCCTCTTCACACATTCGACCGAAACCGCACTGTGCTTCGGCGCCGACAATATCACCTGGCTCGGCATCGCAGTATCCCTGGCAGCTAGCCGTGTTGGGAAGGCACTGCCAAGGCCCGCCGCCTTCTCCCGAAAGATCGAGGCAGGAAAAGTCATCTGGACACTGCTCGTGATCGGCCTCTCCTTCCTGGCCCTGGCAGGCTAGAGCGCAGAAGCGCTCCCCACTCACGAAGTTCTCTACACAAAGATCCCCGAAACCACCACACTCCGCATGACCTCTGCAGGGCCTGCAAATAGAGCGTCCCTCCCCGCACGTCAGCCGGTCCGGTACACATTGAGGTGACAGCCCTTCGGGCTCCATGCAGCTGTAGCCATCGGGACAAGCATTATCGCAGGGAACAGTACAAAAGCGCTCACCGGTATCCGTAACCTCTAGACAGGCTCCGCCCTCGGGACACTGGAGATCGCTGTCGCAGGGGGCACACAAGCCTCGACTCACAGCGATGTAACATATGCCCTCGCCAGGTCCTGGGGAAGTATCGCAACGATGCCCGGAGGGGCAATCCGAGTCGTCGTTGCAGCTTGCCCCTCGCATCACGCAGTGCTCACCGCGTGGGTTGGATGTGGTTCGACAGATATAGCCCGGCGGACAATCTTGCCCCGCCACATCACAGGGTCGAGTGCAGTAAGCTGTCGCCGAGTCCATGCGCAGACAAAGCCGACTGCCGCAGCTCGAATCGTCGAGGCCGGCGCAGGATGCTCCAAGGGGCAAGCCTCGAGCCCCCTCGTCTTCCGAGCAGCCCGGCAACGAGATGGCGAGCATGGCAACAATCCATGACACGCGAATGGAGAAGGAAAGAGGCCAGATCACGAGCAGCCTCATGCATCGAGTTCGTGGCCCTGGCCCCATGTATCGCCGCCAACAACCATGAGAAGGCCGTCAGGCAGCCTTCTTCACCTGTGCCTTGACGGCCGAGCGAATCAGAACGAGAGAGCCGCGGCTACCGGGTATCGTACCCTTGATGAGAAGAGTGTTGTTCTCCGGGTCGACCTCGACGACCTTTAGGTTCTGGGTCGTAACCCTGCGGCAACCCATATGACCGGGCAACCGCTTGTTCTTCAAGGTACGTCCAGGCGTGGCACACATGCCGATTGAACCTGGGTTGCGGCGAGACTCGTGGGTGCCATGGGTAGCCCTCATTCCACGCATACCGTGTCGCTTCATGACGCCCTGGAAACCCTTGCCCTTGGTCGTCGCGGTAGCATCGACCTTCATGCCAGGCTCGAAGATGTCCACTCCCACACGAGCGCCCACCTCCACCCCTTCCAGCTCGTTCTCACTCAACCGAATCTCTCGCAGATGTCGCACCATGTCCACGCCGGCCTTCTTCAGATGGCCAAGTCTCGGTTTACCAAGATGCTTCTCCTTGGCCTCGCCAAAACCAAGCTGGACAGCCGCATAGCCATCCTTTTCGTTGGTGCGAAGCGAGACGACGATGTTGGGTGCCGCCTCGATCACGGTCACAGGTATACGAGTGCCATCCTCGGCGAAAACCTGGGTCATTCCCACCTTGCGACCAATGAGTCCCTTCTTCATCTCTCATTCTCCTCGCGACCGCCACCATGGCCGTAGCCAAGGCCGTCATCGCTCCCGGCTATGCAAAAGCCGGTAGAAA
>SKWY01000167.1 GCA_007128675.1 Deltaproteobacteria bacterium
GGAACCGCAAGAACCGATCTGACGCCCCTGCTGACCATTGATTCACTTTTGGCGAAGCGCTGATCGGATATCGCATCACTGGACAGGATGCCCTCTCCCAGCCGCACCACTTGGTCGAGCAGAGTCCTGGAGACCGATATCCCGCCCTCCTGCCGCCGACTCTCGGCACCAGCAGGCACAAAGCTCCCGTCCTCATCGGGCACTAGTACCACCGCGTTATCCGCCGGCAACCATTGGAGAGCGAGCTTCAAAATCAACCGAAAAAGCTCGTCCCGCCCAGTAATAAGCCCCCCTTCCTGGTGGAACCGATATGCGATGCGCAGCCTCTCGTAATCGGCGCGCAAGCTATCGGCGTCGTCTATGGCGGAGGCCGGCATGAAGTCGTCGGCGTCGGTCAGTGGCCGTGGCCGGGCGCTGGCTATCACATTCGCGAGGGAGTGAGATTGAACCACCGCGACTCGCTCGGCTTGTCCCGGATCGGCCGCCTGATTCTCATCGGTCTCCGATTGCCGGAACACGATGCGCGCACCGCCGACGCTGATCTCGTCTCCATCACGCAGGGCCAGCTCGTTCACCCTTCTTCCATTCACGAAGGTTCCATTGGCGGAACCAAGGTCCCTCAAGATGACTCGCGTGCCCGACCGACTCACGATGGCATGTCGCTTGGACACCTCACGATCCGCAATGACCAGAGTGTTGTCATGGTGACGACCGATGCTCGCGGTCGAATCGAGGGGAAACTCCGCCGAGAGGCCATCAGGGGACTGCAGCACTAGATACATCCGTTGATTGCAGGAGTCGTCCCTAGGCTCCATGGAGGCTTGCTCGCAGCAAACCTCCCCCGCGAAGTCCTCCCCGCAAGAGGGACACTCCTTGGGTAATCGAGTTCCAACGATTGCCGTCTTACATGCCGGACAGGAGGCGCGCATAGTTAGCCCTGCCACCAGAGAGTCGCATTGTCGAGCACTGGGCAGTACCGACCCCCTGGTACAGATTGGAAGCTACCACGCTCCCCATGACCCCCTCAAGAATCAAGCCGGCTAAGCTATCCCCTCTGTCGGGCGAGTCGTTGTAGCAGAATCCCGTGGGCGCCTGTCCTACATCCGGCTTCGCGGGGCCCCTCGGTCCAGCAGCACCCGCCTCTTGGCCATCGTCTGCCCAATGGGCTCGCATGTAGAGGCTTGCCTCTGTATCTTGCCAAAGGCATGTCACCGGACGACGTAAGAGAATCGGCGGAGGACCGAAACAGCGGCTTGGACCGCGCTGGCGAACCTAGCGGCAACTCCTCGGTGTCCGCCCTGGTCTTCCGTGGAGCAACCGGCGGGATTCTGATGGGGCTTGCCAATCTCGTTCCCGGGATCAGCGGAGGCACCATGCTTCTGGCGACCGGTGTCTATCCCCGGTTCGTATCCGCCGTCGCCGAGATATCGACTCTGAAGCTCCGTTCCTCCTCCATCCTCATCTTGGCAAGCATCCTGGGATCGGCGCTGCTCGCCGTACTTATGCTGGCCGGTGTCGTCAAGGATGTTGTCGTCTCGCAGATGTGGCTAGCCTACAGCCTCTTCGTGGGTCTGACTCTCGGCGGGGTGCCCGTACTCTGGCGCATGATAGGCAGAAGAACCGGGGCCATGTGGATCGGTTCGGTCTGTGGGTTTCTGATGATGGCCTTGCTGGCGTTGGTCCAACAACTGAGAGCCGGAGGACTGGAGGGAAGCGAAGGCTCTACAGTCTGGCTGTTCATCGCCGGAGTCGGCGCGGCCGGCGCCATGGTGCTGCCAGGCATAAGTGGCGGGTATGTCTTCCTGGTTTTGGGGCAGTACGTCCCCGTTCTGGGAGCAATCGAGGCGGTGCGCACAGCGATCGCATCCTTCGAGCTCCACTCCGCATTCCAACCGATTCTACAGGTGCTCCTGCCTTGTGCCCTGGGCATCCTGGTGGGAATCATCGTTGTGAGCAATGCCATACGCTTCTTTTTGGAGCGCTACCGGAACGGCACGCTTGGGGTGCTTGTTGGGCTTTTGGTGGGCGCGCTGGTAGGTCTCTGGCCGTTTCGCAGGCCGGTCAGACCGGCTGTGGGCGAGGTGTTCGGTGAAGAGATACTAACCGAGGCGACCGCCGCCGCATTGCCTGTGGAGAGCTGGCCCATAGAGACGTTCGCTCCTTCCGTAGGGCAGGTCTTCGTGGCGCTCTCGTTGGTGGGCCTCGGGTTCGTGATCACCACGATCGTGGCTTGGCTTGGAAGAAGATTGGAAGTATCTCGAGGCGCCATGAGCGCAAGGAGCAAGAGGTAGATGAGGATAAAGCACAAGCCAGAGGACTTCGTCGTCAGGGAAGCCTACAGAGTAGATGAGTCTAGGCATGGTAAGCATTACGTCTACCTGATGGACAAGCAGAAGCTCTCTACCTTCGAGGCCCTGGAACGCATTTCTCTTGCCCATCGTGTCCCAATGAGCTCCTTCTCCTTCTGTGGGCTCAAGGATAAGCAGGGCCGAACCGAGCAGCTGATCGCGGTCGAGGGCAAACGGGTAGACATGCAGGAGCCCGATCTGCGCCTCAAGCCACTTGGCCGCATGGATCGTCCACTGTCGGCTGCGAACCTCACGGCAAACCGGTTCGTTGTCACGGTGAGGGATCTCTCGATAGAGGAAGCATCCAGGGTACCGGCCTCCGTAGAAGAAGTCGGCAGACTCGGGTTCGTCAACTACTTCGACTCGCAAAGGTTCGGTGGGGTGAAGCACGGACAAGGCTTCCTCGGCAAGGATCTGGCGGCGGGTCGAATCGAGCATGCTTTGCGTGGCTACATGGCCAGACCATCGCCCCTCGACAAGAGCGAGGATGCCAAGGTAAAGGCTTTTTGGGCTCGAAATTGGGGAGATTGGTCAGCGCGGTGCCCCTACCCGAGGGTGGCCCATTATCGGCCAATCTTGAAGCGGCTTCGCCGCAACCCTCGCGACTTCGTTGGAGCCTTTGGAGCGATCGAGACCCGCTACAGGGCCTTGCTGCTCTTCGAGTACCAGAGCTACATCTGGAACGAAGCGGTGCGTCGCTACCTTTTGGGACGCCTTGGCCGCGAAGGCCATCTAGTTCTTCGATATCAAGCCGGCCAGCACTACTTCCCAAGGGCGGTGCAGGAAAAGGATCGGCTCGAGGCGCTGTCGGGCCAGAGTTTCCCTTTGGTGGGCCCGGACTCCCGGTTCGATGACCCCGAGGTCGAAAAGGCCGTGCAGGATACCCTGAAGAAGGAGAAGCTCACCCTAGAGAAGCTGGGTCTGCCGAAGGTCCCGAAGATGGGTATGAAGCACGAGGAGCGAGAGCTGATCATCGTGCCGCCGAGGCTCTCCGTGGTCGACCCCAGACCCGACGAGTTTCATCCCGGTAGGCTCAAGGTAACGCTCGCCTTCACCCTGCCTCCCGGCGCGTATGCGACGCTGCTGGTCAAACGCACCCTGTGGTTTGCAACCCCCGACTCGATGGAGCCTGGCGGCCCCCTACCCGAGGCAAGCAAGAGGTTCATCCCAAAGCGGGTGGTAAGCCAGCTCGAAAGAGCTGCAAGCAAGGCCCAAGGAAGACGCCATAAGCGACCGAGACCCAGCCATGGGATCACCGTGGAGCAAGAGCGAGCCAAAGAAGGGGATTCGAAGAAGAGGCCGCGAAAGGCCGGCAAGGCCGCAGCCACGAGGCCGAGGACTGCAAAGCCGGCTAGAGTAAGCGGAAAGTCGAAGACGAAGGGATCAGCCAAGACAAGCAAGGCGCGAAGGCAGAGCAAATGATCTCCCTCGAGATCGCCGGCACCTGGGGATGAGTTGAGCCCCGGGCCTACCAGGTAGCGGCTCCACGCAAAGACAAATCAGAACAGCCAAAGGCGCGCCAGTTCTCCCCTTCATGCCAAAGGAGTGCTAATAAGAGGCCCATGGCTACCAAGATCCTGATCAAGCATGAATGGAACGTCCCCGAAGAGGTCGTCTACACTCATCTGTTCGACGATGCACTGACAGAGAAGGTGGATCTTGCCCTCAAGTCCGCGAATCGCACGCTGCTCTCCAAAGAGGAGGTAGACGGCAGGACCGTGCAGCGGTTCGAAGTCAAGGCCAACCCCTCCGACATTCCCGGCGCCGCAAAGAAGGCCCTCCCCGCCGAGGCCTTCCAATGGGTCGAGGAGTCTGTCTGGGACTCGGCCGCAAAACGCTTCGACTGGAAGATCATCACGAAGGTGATGACCGACAAGATCCAGTGCTCGGGCAAGGTCTTTTACGAGAGCACGGGCTCCACCGGGACCAGGCGAATAGTCGAGGGAGAGATCGACATCAAGATCCCCTTCGTGGGGAGAATCGCCGAGAAGGTGATTCTCGGCAAAGTAGAGGCAAACTTCGAGGATACGGGCAAGGCCGAAGGCGAGTACTTCGCCGAGATGGCTACGAAGCAGGCGGGATGAATTAGTAGGTCCCCGTGACTCGGAGGAATGGACCGCGCTCGTCGCGATCGAAGCGAGACAGCTCATCGTCGCCGAACCGGGCGAAGCTGTAGCCCACCCCAAGACGCAGGCTCTCGGCTGCGCGCCACGCCAGCTCGAGCACCACGCCTGAATCCACGGTGGCAAAGACCGATGGCCGGCCTTGCTCTCTGTTGGCCGCATCCTCGGCGCCGACCCAAAGGACCCTGTACTCCCCAGTAAGATCGAACTGCGGCAGCAGGTGAAGATCCAGCCTGTTGATCCACAAGAGCGTATGCGCTCTAGCCTCCCGAGGCAGTTGCTCGCCGGACTCACCAATCCACAGCATCCGGGTTTGCTTGTAAGCGAGCTTCTCCGTAAGCGTGGCCCTCCAAGGCGTGCGCACCACCGGGGCAAACGAGAGTACGTGGCTCGAGTGGCGATCTCCCGTTCCAATCGTCAGGTCCAGCGGCCTCTGGTCCTCGAGACGCGTGTACTTGGCAAGAACGTTCACCCAGTCATAGCTCTCGGGCCTGAAAGCAACTCCACCGGTCGCCTCCAGCCAAAGCGCCTCCTGCCCCTCTAGGCCCTGGTCCTGCCTTGTACGATTCACCGTGCTCGCGTAGTCGAGCCTAACGATGGCCGTGAGATCGCGGGTCCAGGTCCAAGCCGCATTCGCGATGGCAA
>SKWY01000474.1 GCA_007128675.1 Deltaproteobacteria bacterium
CTCGAGGAGGCGGGTGTGGCGCGGATCGAAGAGGCGCGTCTTCAGCGGGGGAAGCTCGAAGATGTGATGCAGCGAGGGCGCGTCGCCGGACCCCGCCGCGAGCCTCTCTATGTCGGCGCCGGCCGGCCGGGCTCCCTCGTAGACCATGCGAAAGAGAAGCTCGAGGCTCTCGTGTATGTAGGTCCCCTCACGCGCCTCCTCGGTGAGAAGCGGCATCTCTTCCAGGTCGCGCAGGCGCTCGAGGCTGTAGCCCTTGAGGTAAGCCGCGGCCCCCATGGGGGCGTAGCCCAGCTCGGGTCGCGACTCCAGGTAGAAGAGGAAGAGGAGCCTGTACATGTAGCGAAGGCACTCGCTCGCCAGGCGTTCGGCCATGTCGTCGTCGTAGACCCGCTTGTGCCTTCGGCGCAGCTCGTCGATGGCGCTCCTCCCCAAGAGCTCGATCGATTCGCGGAGGGCGTACTTCAGGTCTTCGGAGACGGCGAAGGCGTGCTTATGGCTAAGATCGTCTAGATCGTCGATGAGAGCGGGACCTTCGCCTGGCGCCAGGCTCTCCTTGTGGAGCAGGCAGGCCGTGGCGTTCAGCGTGTCGGTCTCGCGGCGGCCGAGAATCTCGGCGAGATCGAACCTGAGCAGGCGCTGCTCGATCCACTTGCCTCTCTCGAGCAGGATCAGCTCGGACTCGCCGGCCACGAGGATGAAGCGAGGCGGATCGTCGAGGTCGAAGGCCGCGGTCGCCAGCTCCTCGACGGATCCGGGAGCGGGGCAGGGCGCGTCGAGATGCTCCGGCACGGCGAGGCCGGCGATCTGCTCTGTTAGAAGCGTGCGCGAGAGCATGTCCTGCTCGCTGACCTGCTCGTCGCTCGTCGTCTCCGCCGTGACGTGCCCGCCCGTCGTCTGGAGCCACCAGATGAGCGGGCTTCCGTCGGTGCGGCGCACCTCGCAAACGAGGGGCACCAGCCCGGCCGGTAGCTCTCCAAGCGTGGGCTTCGCCTCGTAGCCGAGGATGTGGAGAAGGTGGGCGAGAAGCTCCCGGTGGATGGTGACGCGCTCGGCCGGCCGCTTCTCCTTCTCAAGCCGCTCCTGGTCGCGAAAGAATCGCCGCTGCAACGAGCCCAGCGCCTGAGACGGCGTCTGCTCGGCTCCGCCGGCCCGCCCGCGCTCGACGATCTTCTTCAGATCCCCCGCGAGCTTGGCCGCTAGGTAGTGCTCCGAGTAGAACTCGTTGACGTTCTCGATTCCGATGAGGGCCGTCGTCATAAGTGGCCTCCCTTGCCGGTGCCGATGAGCGCGGCTACCACCTGCATGAAGGGCGCGGGCTCCGTCGTCAGGGCGTCCCGGACCCAGCGCTCGAAATCCGCGAAGACTCGCTCGATCCGGCGGCGCTCGAGATGGAGCTTCTCTTTCGCCGCAGTCGATGTCTTGTCCAGGAAAGCCTTCTCGAGCTGTGATTCATGTCGAGATCGCAGGGTATCGAGACGAGCCTCTTCTTCCTGAAGCCGGCGCTCGAGTTGGGCTCGTTTGGTTTGGCGGTCGGTCAGGATGCGCTCTCGCACCTTCTCGACAGCCTCGGGGACTAGGGGCTGAAGCGCCTCCACATCTGGTCTGCATGGATTGGTAAGCGGCTCCTTGCCTAGACGGGTTCTGTCCAATATCGCCTGGAAGGGCTGGAGCTCCTTGTAGTCGCCCTTGTCGAACACGGCGCCGTACCAGCAGTGGATGACCGGCTGGCCGCGGCGGTTCGGGATCAGCCCCGAAACGATCAGCACGACTCGGTCCTTGGGGAGGTTCCGGACGTTGAGCACGGGCGCCGTGTGACGTTCGAAGGCGCCCCTCACACGATCACGCGCCCAGTCCATGACCGGATGCAGCGGCCAGGCGTAGTGAATGCCCGGCCAGGTCGTCTCCTCGGCCCTGGCTGCTCGAATCGCTTCGTTCATGCGCGTCACATCGTCCGTGAGGATGAGCCGACCGTCGCGAGGGGCGCTCTCCTCGGGTAGCCTCTCGAAGCGCCGCGCCAGATCATTCGGAGGAACCATCTCTAGGACTTTCGCCTCCTCGTCTCGCCTCGCGTCGATGTGCTCCTCGCGATCGGCGCGAAGGTGGTCAATCGCGGCTTGGAGAAAATCCAGGCTGCCGTGGAAGAGGCTTGGGGCATCTCTCGGTGCGGTGGGGGAGGGGTCGGGATCGCGAGAAGCCGCCTCGAGGAGAAGCTCGAAGGGGTCTACCTCGGACAGGCTCTGCTCGAACGCATCGAGATCCTCGTCACGCTCGATGGCCTCCGCGGTGCGCTGCTCCTGCTCGTCCTCCTCGTAGCTCCCCGAGAGGGCCGAGGGATCGCCGATGTTCTTCATGGCCTCTTCGTCCTTCTTGATGAGGATCTCGAGGTAGCGCATGTCGCCTCCGATCTTCGACGATCTCGGCTCGATGACCAGGTAGTGGATCTCGGGTCGACGGTGCTGGCCGTAGCGGTCTATTCGGCCGTTTCGTTGCTGGAAGGTCATGAGCGACCAGGGGATGTCGAAGTGGATCAGGCGATGGCACAGGAAGTGGAGATTGATGCCCTCGGACGCGACGTCGGTGGCCAACAGCACGCGAACGGGCGAGCGCTCCCGTCCGAACTCCTCGACGATGCGCTGCTGCTCCACGTCCGGCATGGAGCCGTCCAGAGTCTGAACCTGCTTTTCGGTCAGGCCGAGATCCTCACGTAGGCAATCGGCGAGGAAGGTCATGGTGGCGATGCGCTCGGTGAAGATGACGAGTCGGTCGTCCTTTCTTCGCGGAGACCAGCCGATGCCGCCCTTGCCGCCACGAAGAAGGGTCAAGAGAGCCTGGTAGCGCGAGAAGCTCGCTCTGTCGATCGAAGAGAGCGCCGAATCTAGGGCCCGAAGCTGTTCGATGTCCTCGGTGAAGCGGGAGGAGTCGTCACGTTTCTCGATGCCGGCGAGCCGCTTTCGAATGGTCTCGAGGCAAGCCGCCGGGCTGGAGAAGAGCGCCTTCTCCAGGACCGTGCGAAACAGGAAGCTCCCGCGGCCCCGTCGATCCAGTCGCTTGAGATCCAGTCTCGCTAGGGCATCGAAGGCGGACTCCTCTGCCGCGGTTGCCTCGACTCTTTGGGTGTGTATCCTCCGCTCCGGAAAGCTCGCCTGAACCTCTTGCTGGACGTCCTTCTTGAAGCGGCGGATGAACAATCCTCGGATGTCGTCCTTGGTGTACTCGCGGGGATTTGCGATGGCCGTGGGATCCAGCATGTTCATCAGGCTGGCGAAGCTTTCGGGGCTGCCGTCGTGGGGAGTGGCCGAGAGCATGAGGAGTCCGTCCGAACTCGTGGCGAGGTGGCGAGAGGCGAGCCTCGCGCGCTGCGAGCGGCTCTTGCCGCGCTCGGCGGCGTTCTGAGCCTCGTCGATCACTATGACGTCCCAGTCGGCCTTCTCGAGATGGGTGCGGAAAGCGTTGTTCTGCTTCAGAGTGTCGATGGAGATGATGGCCTTGTCGAAGTAGTAGAAAGGGTTGTGGTGGGCCGGGAGGATGGCGCGGATCCGCTGAAGACCCACCGAGTCGAGGCGAACCAGAGGGATCGAAAAACGCTGCCACAGCTCTTTTTGGAACTGAGCCAGCATGCTCTTGACCGTCACCACGAGGATCCGTCGGGCGCGCCCACGGCGCATCAGCTCCGCCAGCACGATGCCTGCCTCTAGCGTCTTACCAAGACCCACCGCGTCGGCTATGAGGATGCGAGGACGTAGCTGGCTCAAGGCCAGACGTGCTGGAGCGAGCTGAAAGTCGAGGACATCCATTGCCGCCCGGTGTCCCATGCATAGCCCGTCGCCTGGTGGCGGCACGTCGTGGAGCAGGCTCTCGAGATAGACCAGCCCGGCGCGGTGGCGCGGCGATGCGTCATGGACCAGGCGTGTCTCGCGGGCGTCCAGAGCCATTATGGAAGGCTCGTAGGCTTCTAGAAACACGGCTTGCTGGTCGCGGACCACCTCGGAGACGCCGGTGACCTCATAGACGGCCTGGCCCTGGGAGTCCTTGTCCACTTGGAGGACGCGCCAGACTGCGTCTCGGATGACCACGTGCGCGCCGGGACCGATGGTGGAGCTCGAGGTCATGGGGGCGGGGCGCCGGTCTACCTTGGAAGAAGGCGCCTCATCGAGTCGCTTCGTCGAGCCTGCCTTGACCGCGTCGGACGTATCGGCCGGGCTTCTGCCGGCCACGGCTTGGTCGGGCTCTTTCGGTTGTCCGCGCTGCTTGTTGATCTTCTGCTCGACCATGGAATTCTCGTCATCGAGGCTGAGCTCGCCTCCTTCCGCGGCGGCGAGTACTCGAGCGATGAATGGTGCCTTGGCTCGACCCGTGGAGTCTAGCTCGAGCGCCCAGGAGATCATCTTCAGCTCGTTGGTGTCGAGATGCTCCAGCACGGTGGAGAGAGCAGCGCCGCCGGAGCAGAGTAGGGCGTCGATGTGTGCGTCCACTCTGCGCCGATCGGCGACGTCCAGACCAAGCGCGCTCGTCAGTTCGCGCAGTCGCCCAAAATCGAGGAGCGCGAAGGCGTCTTGAAGTGTTCTTTGTTTGTTGTCGCCGGAGCTAGAAACGACCATTCGGGCTTTCCTCCTGCCATTGATTCTTCCAGGCTATCGATCGAAGCGTCCAATGGGCGTCTCTGCCGCTGCCGATCCATGTTGCCAAGTCTCACTCTCCGCTCGAGTATCCACCTTGGTGAGTACACTGCCCGAGGTGTTACGTCCACGGCGTATAGGGCATCTAGAACCCAATGCGTTTTAGAAACTGCGTCGCACGCCCCACCGCTAGTTCCGCCCCTTGCCTTGCGATCACCGCATCTTGACGGTCTAAAGATCAATTTGGACTGATGCCATTCGCCGGCCGAGGAGCTTTTGGTATGGTGAGCCAGGTCGTTGTTCGCACCGAAATACCTTCCAAAAATGTCCTATACGCCAGAGTTTCCGATTCGTCGGATTGCATTGAGTAGCTAGGCCCTCATCGAGGGGACCCTAGAAAGCTGAACATGCCACGGCCGGTCCTTAGCTTATCGCTTTTGTCGCTTTGCCACGGGGTCTCACGAAAGCAAGAGGCAAGACCTGACC
>SKWY01000409.1 GCA_007128675.1 Deltaproteobacteria bacterium
AGGAGGGGGATCCTTTTTTCAAGGGACAGAGACGAAAGACACAAAGAGAGCTTGCCTCATCGGATTGCAAACCCCTTCGAGATGCAAAGGCCCTCATCGTGAACCCGACCCACCTCGCCGTCGCCTTGCATCACGGCGCCGATATGCCTATCCCCACTGTCGGAGTGAGAGGCAGGGGCGAGAGCGCGGCAACGATGCGCAAGGAGGCTCGGGCCCTCGGCATCCCGATTATCCGCGACGTCACGCTGGCAAGAGCCCTCATTGCGCTCGACCCGGGCTCCTCGGTGCCAGAGCCACTATTCGCCGCCGTGGCCGCCGTGCTTGCAGCGGTTTACAGGGCGGAGCTGAAGAGCAAGCTCCAATAGATCTCGCCTTTTGGCGGGGGATCCAAGAGGGCATCGCCCTGCCACGGACCGCGAGATTGGAAGCCCATTTTGGAAGGCGGTCCAAACCGCGGACACATCGTCCGGCCTTTGGCCCTTCCCAGAGCCTGGAAATGGCGAGGTCGACCCGGATCGCTCGAAAAGCACAACAAAACGGGCCTGGCACACTTCATGAGACAGAGCTTCCCTTGAAAGGAGCTAGACACAATGGGACCTGCCGCAAGATGCCTTCGTGGCCTGGCACATCATCCAGAGCTGCTCGTCGTTGCCTTCATGGTGGCAATCGCCACGGCTCTCGTCGTCCCGCTGCCACCCGCGCTACTCGACCTGCTCTTGGTAGCAAACCTCGGACTCTCGCTTACCCTGCTGATTAGCGCCTTGCATCTTCGAGGGCCCCTCGCGCTCTCCACGTTCCCTACCCTGCTGCTGCTAGCGACCCTCTTCAGGCTGGCTCTGAACGTCAGCTCCACCAGGTTGATACTCGGCGACGGCGCCGCTGGCCGTGTAATCACCGCCTTTGGAGAGTTCGTGGTCGGAGGCTCTTATGTCGTGGGAGCAGTAGTGTTCGTGATCGTGCTCATCGTGCAGCTGCTCGTAGTGGCGAAAGGGGCCGAGAGAGTAGCGGAGGTAGGAGCGCGATTCACCCTGGATGCTCTTCCAGGAAAGCAGATGGCTATCGACGCCGACCTACGGTCGGGAGGCTGCGATCAGGAACAGGCCCGAATGCGCCGACTGGACCTCGAGCAAGAGAGCCAGTTCTTCGGGGCTCTCGATGGGGCGATGAAGTTCGTCAAGGGAGATGCGATTGCCGGTCTACTGATCACCACCATCAATATCGTTGGGGGTCTGGCCGTGGGTACGGCGGTCCACGGCCTACCAGCCAGCGAGGCGGCCGAGACGTTCACGATCCTCTCCATTGGCGATGGTCTGGCATCTCAGCTTCCGGCCTTGCTAACGGCCGCCGCAGCCGGACTTGTGGTTACCAGAGTTGGCTCCGGCGGGCGACTTGGCGCCGACGTCATCGAGCAGCTCGCGGCACAGCCGCGTGCAGTAGCGGCAAGCGGGATCGTGCTGGCCTTGTTGGGTCTCGTTCCCGGCCTACCAGCGGCGCCATTCCTTGCTCTGGGCTCGCTTGCCACCGCTCTGGGCGTGTGGAAGATCCGGGCGGAAGAGTCCGGCACCAGCGAGCTGCAGGACCCAAACCGGGAAAGCTCCTGCGGCACTGGGCTGAACTCACCTGCCAGATCCAAGAACAAAGCCCGAGAGATGGAGCAAGGCAGCTCGGACGATCAGATCTCTGCCTCTCCTCTGGTGCTCCTATTGGGCTCATGCGTACCCGCTTCTGTCGAAGAAGCCCTAGTCCAGGAGGCCTTGCCGATAGTGAGACGCCGGCTGGCATCCGAGCTGGGCCTCCCTCTGCCGGAAATCCCCGTAGCCCGGAGCCCTCGAGCAGGCACTGGCTTCGAACTGCTTCTCCATGACACCCCCGCCTCGACGGGGACTGTTCCCGACGGACCGACCCTGGAGTCCCCGATGGATGGGGCATCCTTTTGGGGCTCGACAAGGCACCAGTCAGAACAGGAGAGCAGCGAGCCGAATTCAATGGAGAGCGGACCCAGCGATGACATGGCAATTGGAAATGGCCGCATGACACTGGACAGAGCCGCCGGTGTGGGGGTCTTACCGCCCCATGTCTACGTTGCCCGCGAGGTCGAGAAGACAGCTCGGGCAAGAGCCGGCGAGCTACTCGCGCTCGAGACCGTCCAAAAGCTATTGGATCTGGCGGAGCAAAACGCTCCGACACTGGTCCGCGAGGTCAACCGTCGCCTCCCTCTGCCCCTGCTCTGGGAGATCCTGGTCCGGTTACTCGAAGAGCAAGTATCCATACGGTCCCTCGATCGAATCCTCGAGGCCCTCGTGCGCCGAGGAGAAGCCCTGGAAGGCCCGGCAAGCGCCGCGGCACTCACGGAGCAGGCGAGGCAAGCCCTAGGACGTCAGCTAGTCCACTCATGCGCCGGAGAAGACACCCTCGCCGTCGTACTCCTCGATCCACTCCTCGAGGATCTCCTGCGAGAATCGAAACGAGATACCTCCGACGGCCCGGTACTCGCGCTCATGCCGAATCACCAAGCCGGCCTACTGGAAGCCATGGGCCGCGAGCTTCGGGGCAACACGATCCTACTTGCCCCCGCAGATCTGCGCCGCCAACTCTGGGCCCTTTCCCTTGGCTCCGTTCCAGAGGTCAGGGTGCTCGCCTATCAAGAACTTCCTAGAGACGCCAAAGTCCAACCCGTGGCGCGGCTAGACATAGATGGTCTCGGCTCGCGGCTTCTAGATGAAGCGGCTTGAAAAAGAGGGCGGAAGCCGTCTCCATGGCGACGAAATGGAAGGAACCAGAAGCTCTCCTCCCAAGGCGTCAGAACCAGGCCTTCTTTTCCACCACGTAAATCCGATGGAACTCCTCGTCCGTCTTGGTCAGATAGATGATGCCCTCGATGAGGCCGATGACTGCACCTACCCCACAAGTAACTATGGTGATTCCGATTCGGATCAACCCACCCGGTACGTCTCCGAGAAGAAAACGGTGAACTCCAAGGCCCCCGAATAGGATCCCTAGGATTCCACATAGCAGCTTCTGCTGGTCCTGTTGCGGCGTTGGGCTTTGTACTTGATCGGACATTTGATGATTCTCCGTAGTTCGAGAGCGCGGCAGTCAAGCACTGGTGTCGATTTGTCGTCGAGGCCACCTCGCTTGGGGCAGACACAATGCAGGGAGCGCTCGTCTCGGTCAAGAACTATGCCGAGGCTCGATATCAGCTTTCGTCGCTGGAGACGATCCGCAGCCGGGGCTGCTGTGGCTCGGCATCCTCCAGCACCTTGCTAGCGGCTTCGTTTGCCGCTCTTACGGGCGAGTTGATTCGTTCGCGAAGATCCTTGCCGGTCCGAAAAAGGATTCCCCTTTTTGGAGAAACGGGGATCACCTCGCCAGTCTTTGGATTTCGCCCCTGATACCCCTTGTACTGCTTCACGTGAAAAGCACCGAAACCGCGAATCTCGATGTTCTCACCCCGGCGCAAGGCGTCACGCATGGTGTCGAAGATTGTATCCACCGCAGTTTCAGCTTGCTTCTGGGTAATCTTTCGCTCCTCAACCAGGGCCTGCACCAAGTCGGACTTGAGCATAACTTTCTCCCACGGACACCCGAATAGGACCCAACAGCCGCTAGCCCTGCCAGTATCTGGCCCTGGCTCCACGACCAGCCAAAGTTGCAATGAAGCTATTACAGAACCTTCGAGAATTGCAAGCAATTTTGGCCAAGGAGGCAGGTTCGGGCTCCAACCGGGGGCCGCCACCGGTTTCAGCGGCAGCAGTCCAACTGCCTGCCAGCAGGGTCGAAGTAGACCTGCGTCATTTGGCTTGGTGGGCCTCAAATGACCGAGCAAGAGCTCCTTGAGCGACCCCATGGCCGAACCTATGAAGAGATCGGCCCGGCAATCAAGGTCAGCAATGGGCCTTGCCCGCTCGAGCCGTGCCGCCGCTCGGCGAGGCGTCGGGCTCGGCATCTGGAACAGTGGGCCCGTTTCCGCCAAAGCACGGCCCGGTAGTCGCGGGCCCCTCTTCTGCGAAGCGACGTGCTAGGTCGAGATAGTTGCACTTCTCGTAGATATCGGCCGCGACGACGTCGGCCTCCCCCAGTAGCTCACGAAGAAGAACCTGCCTTTCGTCATCGGACACATCCAGTGCCGCGCTCTGACGCATACGCATGGCCCAGACCACGTCCGCAAGGGATATCTGGGAGATGACACGAGCTGGGACAAAGCCCACATCGTTGCTCTTCCCAGATGCCTCTAGCACCAGCCCGCCGGCTCTCAAGGACTCCAAGACCTCACGGACCAACCTCACCGGAAGATCGAGTCGTGAGGCGATTTCCGATGCCCCCGGCGGCGTTGCTCCACCATAGAAGTCGATTGCGATCTCCAGCATCGCCCTACTTGCAACGAGCTCTCGAAACTGCTGGCTCGCACTCCGGCTCTTCTCCTCGTGCCTCAAGGTGCCCACGTTTTGATTGGCAAAGGTGAGCTCACAGCCGAAAAGAATGATGATCCACGTTATGTTTACCCAGATTATGAATACTGGGATCGTTCCCAAGGAGCCATAGATGGCATGGTGCTGGAAGAGGTTTCCAGCGACCCATGCATAAGCCAGCTTTGCCAGCTCGAAAAGTAGGGCCGCCGTTACGCCTCCCAACAAAGCATGCTTGATGCTCACCCTCGTATTGGGGACCACGGTAAAGAACAGGGTGAAAGCGCCGATGGTAATGGCCATGGGAAGCACGGCCGCGCCCAGACCGCCACCCAGGGGTAGCAGACCAACCACAGCCGCAGTGCCGACGAGACTAGCTGCGAGCAAGACCGGGCCCACGGTCAATAGGCACCAGTAGATGACGAACCTGTTGAGCCAGGGCCTGCCCCGCCTCACCCCCCACACACGGTTGAAGGACTCCTCCATGGAGCCCAGAAGGCCTATGGCGGTTATGATGAGTATCCCGGTTCCGACCCCTCCGACCGCCCCGGCATGGATCTGATCTATGAAGCGATTGATCCACCCTATGGCCTCTTCCTGGGCCCCTACGGCAATGTTCTCATAGATGAAAGGTTCTATCCTGAACCGAAGATCCTCGACACCGCCGAATGCCTGAAAGACCCAGAAAACA
>SKWY01000253.1 GCA_007128675.1 Deltaproteobacteria bacterium
TCGCCAAACGCCTCCGTTTGAGATTGGGGAAGATCTATCGAGAAGCGGGCCCCACCGAGACGTGGAGACCGATCGACATGGATCGCGCCATCGTGGGCCTCGATGATCCGATGGGAGATCGGAAGCCCAAGACCCGTACCCTTGCCTTCCTCCTTCGTTGTGAAAAAGGGCTCGAACACGCGATGTAGGTGCTCCTCTGGAACCCCGGGGCCGCTATCCTCGATGATCAGGCGCACTCCCTCCGCCGTTCTTATGATGCTCGTGCACACCTGGCCTGAATCACCAACCGCCTGAGCGCCATTGGCAACGAGGTTTAGCAGAACCTGCGTCAAGGCATTGAAGTCCCCGGCGATGGTGGTCAGGCCGGGCTCCACGGAAAACTCCAGCTCGATGTTCGTGCCCTTCACCAAGGTCTGCAACAAGACCTGTACGTCCGAGAAGAGTGCCTCGATGTTTACTCGTCCGTTACCATCATCACTGGATGGTCTGCTGAAGGACAAGAGCGACTTCACTATTCGAATGCAGCGCAGGGCCGAGCTCTCGATGTGACCAAGCTGCTCGAGATCGTCCTCCGTGCGGCCGGGATCCTGGAGCATCATCTGGGTGAAGGCGAGAATCCCCGCCATGGGGTTATTGATCTCGTGAGCCACACCACCGGCAAGCTGTCCCAGCGCCGCGAGCTTCTCGGTTTGAATGAGGCGCCTCTCGTAGGTGACGTCCTCGGTAACGTCGCGGTAATAGACTATTGCGTGTACGGATCGCGCCTTGCCCGCGGAAAGTGAATGAGCCGCCACTCGAAACTCTCTTCCAAGCTCACGGCAAGAGAAACCCTGGCTCTCACGGTGCGCGATGGCATCCTCGACACGGCAGCCCTCGCAGGGGGATGTGCGGCCAAATAGCGCGGCGAAGCAAGGGCTTCCAACCACCTTGGTAATGTGCATGTCGGCCAACGCCGCGTAAGCGAGGTTGGCACGACGTACGCGGTAGCTGGAATCCACGACGGCCAGGGGATCTCGAATTGCATCGAAGGAGCGCTCCCATTCCGTCTTGGCTTGCGAGAGCAAGCTGGTGCGCTCCTGAACCTTCTTTTCCAAAAGAGCCTTTTGAGCCGCGATCTCCGCGACCAGCCTGGCGTTCTCCTTTCGAATACGATGCTCCTGGTGCGCGCCAATAACGTTCATCACAAGGCAGCCGTCGTTCCAAGGCCTACAAAGGCACCTGATAGGCCCTATCCCATGCAGCAAACCTTCCGGTCCCTCAAACTCATCCGGGCTTGCCACGAAGATCTTCTGCAGATCGGGCCAGCGCTCCGTCAACCGTTGGAGCAGCTCGGTGCCCGTCATGTCTGGAAGGGCTTGCTCGCAAAGGACCACCTGTATGCCCTGCTCGTCTTCGAGCAAGTCCAGAGCCTCCCTCGCACTGCCGGCCAGCCACATAGACAAGGGAAGACTCTTCAGCGATGCGGCTAGCTCCTCTCTCGTCTTCTCTCTAGCGACAAGGAGCAGGCCAATGGATGTGAGGGCACCGGCTTCACCTGTGGATGGGCTCTCAATCTTCGCTTTCGCCATCGTCGCAAATCACCTTGGGAATACGCAGAGCCACCCTTGCACCGCCCCCGTCCGCCTCTTCTATGACCACGGATCCAAGGTGCCGCCTTGCCGTAGTGTACACGGTGGAGAGCCCCAGCCCAAGACCGTCGCCCACATCCTTCGTCGTAAAGAAAGGCTCGAAAACCCGAGTCCGAAGCTCCTCGGCTATTCCGGGTCCATCATCCTCTACCGAGAGGTAGATCATGTCCCCGTCATCCTGTAGCGAAATACGCACCGATTGGGGCGATACCTGCACTGCGTTATGCGTGAGGGCGAAGATGGCTTCATCGAAAGAAGCTTCGCAGCCCCGCACCATCAACCCCGTCGACTTGGAAACGGTGATGCATGCATCGGGATGCTCCGCGACGACTCGGCGCACCACCCGATCCACACAGTTACCGAGATCGACTGGCTTCTCCACCGTTTGGCGCTCATGACAAAACGCTCCGAGCTGCTTTACGATGCAGCTGATGCGCTCGGCGCCAATCCGGAGATCCTCGAGCAGGGCCAGGCCATCCTCGACAATCCGAGAGACATCTACATGCTTCCCTCCCGCTCCGATCCGCCGCGAACGTTCCGAACCATCCCCCTCGGCGGCTTGCTCGCTATCGCTGACGGCGCTCGCCAGCTCCCCGAAGTACTCCTCGAGTACTCCAATATTGGCTGACATGAAGGCAATCGGGTTGTTTATCTCATGAGCTATCCCGGCGGCCAAGCGTCCTACCGACGCCATGCGCTCGGCCTCCATGAGCCTGCTCTCCATCTGGCGTGCGGAGGTTACATCCCGGTAGCTACAAGCAACGGAGGTGATTGCTCCGCTTTCGTTCTTGATGGGGTAGTGAGAGGCCTGATGAACCTCGTTACCGACCCGAAGCTCCGCGCGGGTAATATGACCTTCGAGCGCTCGAGGTAGGGGGCAGCCATCGCATGGCGCATGCAAACCAAAAGCTACTTCGTGACAGCTTCGGCCGGGGACGGCCCTTACGGGAAGCCCAGCTCGCCGCGACGTAGTCGTGTTTGCCCGCTTGACTCGACGACTCTCGTCTACCAAGAGAATTGTGTCGTGAAAGGCGTCAACGGTTGCCTCCCACTCCTGCTTCGCCGTCATGACTTGCCCTATGCGTTGCTCCAGCTCGGTCTGGAGATCGCTCGCATGGCCACGGAGCTCCTCGGTCGCCTTGGCGTTGGTCAAGGCAACGGCGACATGGGGGGCCAGGGTCTCGAGAATCTCGAGGTGCTGCTCACAAAACGGCAATCCATCGCTGCGATTAACCACCTGAAGCACACCGACCAGCTCTCCCGCCAAGATCAACGGCACGGCCATGGCCGTCCGCGTGTGGTAGCCGGTCTCGCAGTCCACTCTTTTTGCAAAGCGATGATCCCCCTCGACATCCCCTATCACTACCGGCTCGCGCCTACTGGCTACCCACCCGGCAATGCCCTCACCTGGCCGAAGATAGAGGCTTCCCGCGAGTTCCTCCACACCGCCTTCCACTAGATCGCAGGAAAGCATCCCATCCTTCTCCAATACAAAGACGGTTGCGGCGTCGGCACAAAGCAAGCGTTTGACGGTTTCGACTACCTCGAGAGTCAAGCGACTCGGATCGAGGCAGGTCGCCATTGCAGAGGCAATCTCGTTCACTGCTTCGAGCAGACCTATGCTCTGATCCGCGGACAACCTGGAGCGTGGATTGCGCGAAGCCGATGCCATTGCCATCAGGTTCCTCTCATCTCCTCCAAGTCCTCCTCGGAGATGACGACGGCGCCGCCATTCGTTCTGGTGACCTTGGCTATGCCGGGATGGGCCTTCTCCAGCTCCTGGAGTATCCGCGACTGACGCTTCAGCATGCCAAGAAGCCTCCGGTTCTCTCGCTCGAGCTCCAAGTGCTCGAAAGCCAGGTAGAGCACTACCTTGAGCTCCGCGTCGTCCCACGGCTTGGTCAAGAAGCGATATATCTCTCCATGGTTGATGGCGGATATGGCTGTCTGAAGATCAGCATGACCCGTCAGCATGAGCCGCATGACGTCGGGCCACCTATTTCGGGCAATCTTCAGAAGTTCCATTCCCGTCATGCCCGGCATCAGGTGGTCACTGAGAATCATGTCGATGTCTTCCTCGGCCAGCACATCGATTGCCTCGGACCCACTGGAAGCCAAAAAGATCTTGTAGGGCTCCTTTCTTAGCGCGCGCCTCAATGCGTTGCGGATACCTTCCTCATCGTCGACGATCAGAATCGAGTGCTCTTTTTGGGTCATATTCTGTGCTCCGGGTATCGGGCGAGGGTTGCTGCTCGAAAGAACTCCAGTGCAAGTCACGCGCCGAGGGCTCGTGGTCTTTCAACGCCCCTAATTCGGCATATTGGACGAACCGTTGATCGGCGTTGGGTGGGTCACCCCAGCCCCACTGGGTTCGGCTGGCATGGCACGATCTCGACGGAGCTGGGTTGCACACGGTCGTGGAACTCGGATCCAGCGTCAGGGAAGGAAGAGACACGGGGTTTGCAACAGAGAAGATCGAACTCGGTCGACACGAGGTCTCGAGCATTTCTTTTAAGGATCAACCGGCACAGGTCCGTCCATACCGCACTCTTACAATCGGGCTGTACATGGCAAGAATCCCGTGCTAGGTGCATTTACTAGTCGCTTGCAAGTAACTAGAGAGGCAAAACGCTATCCGGGGGGGTAAGAGAATGGGCAGTAGAGATATGAGCATTCTGTTGGTCGATGACGAGCCCGCGATCCGCGCGGCCCTTCGAAGAACGGTCTCCCGTCTTGGGTACAGAACGTTGGAGGCAGAGTCCGCGCGCGAGGCTCTCTCCCTCATTGACAGTGGTGAAGCCCCGGTTGCAGCGATATGCGACTACAATATGCCCCGACAGACAGGGTTGGAGCTCGCCCACATGCTCCGCGCGCGGATGCCGGATCTGCCCATTTTGCTGCTTTCGGGCCGTGCTCCGACGACCGATGTAGAGAAGGCATTGAGCTCCGGGCTTCTTTGGGCCTTCGTCGCCAAGCCATGGGATCTCTCTTGGATGCGCTCCGCCATTCCGGCCATGATCGAGAGGCAACCCCCTCCTTGCATGGAATCGCCGGACTGACCGGTTCCAATGTGCGGGCCCCCTGGTGCCGGGCCACCGACCAGGGAAGGGACTCAAGGTGAGGCCCACAATACACGTGGGGCTACAATGACCCGGTAGTTCACCTGCTTCGCCTCGCGGCCAGCCCAATCTGTAGGGGCCAGATAGGCCGAGCCACCCCTAGCGGCTTTCAAGGAGCGGGCCTGCTTCTTGCAGTAGCAAGTCAGCATGCTGCCAGCTTCCTTGGTTTTCGTCATAGTGGCTATGGTTTCGCTCACCGTCGTGGCCAGCTGTCTTGCTGCACACCTCTTGAAGACAAGAGACACTAGACGCTTGGAGGAAGA
>SKWY01000105.1 GCA_007128675.1 Deltaproteobacteria bacterium
CCCGAGAAGGATGCGCATTCACCAACGACTGTCCAGCTCTGCTCGTACGCGCAGTCGCGGATGACCACGATGAATATCAACTAGGCGTCCCTGCCGGCGGAGAGCTGGAAATCACGGAGGCGGGACGAAGCGGCACGGCCACCATCGCCCTTTCGGGAACGAACATCCCTCTAGCGCCAGCCACAGCTCTATACCACGAGTTTCTCTGCGACGACGGGTTCATCTACTACGAGCCCCGGCCAGTGGAATAGGAAGACTGCTTCTCGACAATACGTCAGAACCCATGCCAAGCCGGCAGAGGCTATCCTTGTACGCTTCGACGCCGGCAAACCCATCACGTTTTCAGCGCCCTACAGCGCTTTATACACAATTACCTTCGCCTTTCCAAAGCGGCCAGCGGGCACGAAACTCTGTGGAACGATCGAGGGCTAGAGCATCTACATTGCATGGTGGTTAGGAAATCGGCGAGCGACTCGTTCACAGATTTCGATATACTTTTGGGTCCAAGACGTCCCGCCAAGAAACAATACCCCGCGAAAAGCTCCTCAATACTGGCTCAAAGGGCCCAAGGAGCGCGGGTCTACTGGGAAGCCATGGCGGCGAAGAGACCAAGCGGCATGTTGACCCTCGCCGCCCAGGCAGCCTCATTGTGGGGCGCGTCGGGCTCCCACCAATGGAAGAGGTCTTCCTCGAAGGTGTATCCAATCTCGTCCAACGCTTCGGCGAAGGCCACATTGTGACAGTAGTTGTCAGGGGATCTTCCGTCGATGAGGCCGTTGCCGTTCGAGTCGACACATCCCTCTTCTCCTGGGCCACCTCCCGAGTCGACGTATATGACAAAGTCGCGCCAGCCTTCTCGAGTGTAGAGTTCTTGCATGATAGGACCGTCCAGCTCGAAGCGACCCCAACCCAAAGTGCCGGAAAGAGAGGCCACAAAGTGATAAGTCTCCGGATAAAGGTGGGCTATGTAGAGGCTTATCAGTCCGCCCAGAGAGGAGCCCATCAGCCCTCGGAGTCCCGTAGTCGGGTAGGTAGCCTCAATGTGAGGACGTACCACGCCATCGACCAGTTCAGCGTACGCCTCACCCCTGGCAATGTAGGTTGTACCGTCGATGGAGTCATCAGCGTGGGTGTACTCGCTCATCCGGTCGGGGGTATTGTCTATACCCACCAAGAGCATTTCCGTGTCGAGCGCGGTAACGGCCTCTTGCATCCGCCATCCACCGGATATGCCTTCGGGATCGAAGAGGTTTTGGCCGTCGTGCATGTAGAGCACGGGCCAGGGTCCTGGCCCGCCGGGCACATGAACTCGTATCATCCGCCTATCGAGGTCTCCTGCCTGGACGCCGTGCCATCGCTGAATATGTGAGAGAGCAGGAGGAGCAACGTAGCTGAACTCGCCGAATTCATCGTAGTCGTATGCACGGGCGAAGGGATCGGCGAGCCAGATTTCGCCGTCGCCAACGAATTTGTACTGCGCGCCGGCAGGGTCGGCGATCGAGACCTCCAACCACCAGAAATCGCCCTGCCCGTTCATCTCCTGCGCCTGCCAGCCGTTGAAGGCGCCTGCCACCGCCCAGGTGTTCGGTCCGGCGTGCCAGTGCAGGAAGATGATGGTGTTGGCGACCGTGCGGACGGGAAAGCCCTCGCCCCAATTGATGGCCTCGAAGGCCTCTTCAGTGCCGACTTCGCCCGCGATCAAAGCGCGAGCCCAGTCTTCGCAATTCCACGGATCGGGGTCCGGGTCGGGGTCCGGGTCGGGATCGGGGTCAGGATCGGGGTCAGGATCGGGGTCAGGATCGGGGTCAGGATCGGGGTCGGACGTCTCGCCATTGGTGTCTCCAGGCTGCTCCTCTGTGCCCGAATCCTGACACCAGCAAATGTAAGAAAAAGCGCCAGAACGATCGAAGAAACTGCTAGGACGTCTACCGAAGGCTTCTGCATTTCAGGCTCGCCGTTTCTCATTGAATCAGACTGCTTCATTATTACCAGGATTTGCGGCGCATTCACAGCCTCCTACGCACTGACATGGACCGCAACCGTGAGCCTGCTCAGTTACTCAATAAATGAGAAAAGGCCATCGCGAAGCAAGCCAAAGGCACCGCGACTCCCCTTTCTGACAAGATCGCATGGGATGGATCATTAGGTAGGGGACCGGCGGGCGCACCGAGCGAGGCGCGGCGGATCAAAAAGCTGTTCATCTCTCTCAAGGCGGCGGAAGGCCGAAGAACACCGGACCAATCTGTCCTCCCCGGATACGAACTACTAATCTTCCAACAAAGTCCTAACAAAGACCTCCGGTCTCCGCTCCTGTACATAGCGCTTCATCCCAGTCTCCGATACGTTGATGAGTTCTCCCCGCACAAACCGCGCCATCGCGGAAGCCAAGGCATGCGAGTCACCCGAGCCCAATGCAACACCGAGACCGTATCGACAAATGATTCTTCCAGGCAGCCCCTCACTGGACCCAATAATTGGTTTGCCATGCATTGCCGCGTGCCCAATCACTCCGCTAGAAGACTCGGATTCAAGATATGGCGCCAATACACAATCAGAAGAAGAAAACAGACTGGCGGTTTCTTCATTAGTAAGGAATCGGTTGACCACGAGGACCCTTAGCATTGGCCGCCTTGTCATCAACTCTTCCAATGTTTTCAAGAACTCTCTGCCCCCTGGTTCGTTCACCTCTCCAGCGAAGACACACTCGAATCTCCCAAGCATTTCGTCGTGAATCAGATTGAGCGCTTTCAGTGCAACGAAAACACCCTTTCTTTCACTCAAGGACCCGAAAAGCAAAAACCTTATCCTCTCACTCTTCTGAATAAACGTCGCGCCTGACTTTCCACCGCATACCATACCGTAAGGCACCACGGGATCCTTCAGGCCCCGAAAAGTTCCCGGGCGGCCGAATCGCTTGTCCATTTGTTCGGCCTTTTCGTCATCGTTCAGCAGAAACACCCTCTCCACCCTCCTATTGCGGAGCATCCAACGAATCTGCGAGCGTTTTCGAGCCCCAAGAAAGAAATCCCGAGCCGCCTTGCCCGTCTTCCCTAAAGGGTTCAGTAGGATGCCCCTAATGTCCGCCGGAATGCTTCGCCCCATCCTAGTACCGATGGCATACTGATACTTATTCATCTCCATCAAATAACAGACATCTATAGCGTCTTGCTCAACCACTCGCCCAAGAACTCTCAACTCTTCGCAGCCTCTCCACATCTCGGTCTTTGAAGTCCTAATCCGCCTCCAATCCTCACGGCTCGGGTATAGGAATCTTGCACGCTGTCTATCATCGGGATCGACACCGTAATCCGGCAAGCGCTCGACAACAACGGGATCCACAACGCATGTAAGCTCACTGTGACGGGCGAACCTCAGAACGTGTGCCAAATACTCAACGTGGTGTCCGCTTGTCATCAAATCGAAAAAGACGAGCCTTCTTGAGCCTTTCTTCATTTCACCTGAATCAGGACTACTACCATTCCCCTTCATCACTAGGCAGCTCCTCAATTCGTATCATTCTCAGTCCCTCCGTCCGAACGAACAGGCTCACTTTAACCCGCCGCGCCAAACCCTCTACTGCCAACCTGCATGGTGACTTCCGGCAAGGAAGCTTCGGGTTCTTGACTTGTATCGACCTGTGATTCCGCAAAACCATGAACGTAGATCGGCTTCACCATGTCAACTGCAACCCTCGTACACACACATTACGCGCTTCGCGCCATATCCTCGCCTCCCAGCCGAAGGTTCTTCGGATCTTGATCTAGAAACCAGCGATAAGTCTGTGCTACCCCTTCTCTAAGTTCAATCTTGGCCTTCCAGCCCATGGCATGCAGTCTGGACACATCCAGTAGTCTCCTTGGAGGTCCGTCCGGCCATTTGGCGTCCTGGAGAATCGCTCCATGGAAACCGACTACGTCAGCCACCAGGCGAGCTAACGCAGAAATAGTCACGTCCTTGCCGACTCCGACGTTGATGACCTCTTTGTCATCATAATTACGCATCAAGAAGATTGCGGCATCGGCAAGATCATCAACATGCATGAACTCACGTCGAGGCGTCCCGGTGCCCCAAATAGTCACCTCTGACTCCCCGCGATCCTTCGCTTCGTGAAATCGTCGAATCAATGCAGGCAGGACATGCGAGCTTTGCAGGGCGAAGTTGTCGCCCGGACCGTAGAGATTGGTCGGCTGGAGACAAATCCCCTTGAACCCGTGCTGTCGCCTGTAAGCCTGCACCATCTTGATGCCTGCGATCTTCGCTATCGCATACGATTCGTTCGTCGGTTCGAGGGGACCGGTAAGAAGGTACTCCTCTTTCATGGGCTGGCGCGCGTGTGGGGGGTAAATGCATGAGGATCCAAGAAAGCAGAGCTTCTTGGCCCCGGATCGCCAAGCGGCGTCGATCACGTTGGTCTGTATCTGCAGATTGTCGCGGATGAAGTCAGCGGGGTATCTGCTATTTGCCTGAATCCCTCCTACCCTGGCGGCCGCCAGGAACACAAGGGCGGGCCGGAGCGACTCGAAATATTCCAGAACTCGGGCCCCAATCGTTAGATCGACCTCATCCCGATCGCAAACAACAATTTCCTTGAAGCCTTCTTGTTCGACACGGCGTAAGAGGGCGCCTCCAACCAGTCCACGATGACCGGCCACGAGCACGCGATCAGTCTCATTCATTGGCGATACCCCGTAAACCGACGACGTGCCCCGCATTCGTCAGAATTCTTGTTGGCGAGCAAGCTCGACATCTGCGTCGACCATCATATCCACAAGGGCATCGAAGTCGACCTTCGGCTTCCAACCCAATCGCGCCATCGCCTTGCTCGGATCGCCCAGCAGGTGATCTGCTTCCGTCGGACGAATGTAGCGTGGATCGATCTCCACATACATGTCGGGATCGAGTCCGACTCTATCGAATGCGGCACTCAAGAAGTCCCTTACACTGTGGGCGCGGCCAGTGGCCACGACATAGTCGTCAGGAGTATCTTGCTGAAGCATGAGCCACA
>SKWY01000220.1 GCA_007128675.1 Deltaproteobacteria bacterium
GATGAGGACTCGTCGCTCTTGGCCTTCTTGGGGGAGGCTTTGGCCTCGTCGTCCTCGGCCTTCTTGCACGTCGCCTTCCGTTTCGCAGGTGTGGGCTCTGTGCCCCTCTTCTTGGACGATGAGGGCTCGTTGCTCTTGGCCTTCTTGGGGGAGGCTTTAGCCTCGCCGTCCTCGGCCTTCTTGCGCGTTGCTTTCCGTTTTGGAGGTGTGGGCTCTGTGTCCCTCTTGGACGATGAGGGCTCGTCGCTCTTGGCCTTTTCGGGAGAGGCTTTAGCCTCGTCGTCCTTGGCCTTCTTGCGCGTCGCCCTCCGCTTTGCAGGTGTGGGCTCTGTGCCCCTCTTGGACGATGAGGGCTCGTCGCTTTTGGCCTTTTCGGGAGAGGCTTTAGCCTCGTTGTCCTCGGCCTTCTTGCGCGTCGCCCTCCGCTTCGCAGGTGTGGGCTCTGTGCTCCTCTTCTTGGCCGATGAGGGCTCGTCGCTCTTGGCCTTTTCGGCAGAGGCCTGGTTCTCGCCATCCTCGGCCTTCCTGCGCGTAGTCTTCCGTCTGGCGGGGGCCTTGCCCTTTGTCTCCCCTACTTGATCCATTGAGTCGGAGGCTTGCCGTTGGTGCGAAGAAGCGGGATGCTTCGAAACCGCCGCATCCGATGGCTCGTCACGGCTCTCCTTCTTTCGGCGGCCTCGTGGGGCCCGTGTTTCTCTACTCTGTTCGTCGACTTCGGCACCCGGGCTGGACTTGGGTCTGCCTCGCCTACCTCGAGTCGGAGGAGCAGGCTCACCTTGCGAGCCGTCACTCGAATATGTGCGGGAGGTATCGCTTGGCTGAACATCCACGACTCGAACTCGTGGAGCTATGGGGCGCTTTGCGTCACCGTCCGTGGTCGACCGGTCCGCTCGATTATCCATGGGGGCGCGCCTCAAAACCTCGGATTGCTCGGAAGTTGCCGAGCTCGAGCTCGGCCTCTTCTTTCGAACAAGAGGCTTCGCTCGTTGTTCGGCGCTCGAGCCTCGGCGGGGCAAAGGTCGAGTGTCCGTGGAGCCCGATAGGCTTGGCATGGTCGAATCCTCGCTCCCGAAATCGATGTCTTCCCCCCATGCGGACGCAATTCGAGCGGCTTCACGCTCCGTGGAGCTTAGGCTTCCACTTCTTTGTCTCTTTGATTTCCGATCCCTTTGTGGACTCCTAGCCTCTGAAGATGGCTCGCTCATGTGTTCCGTTCTGGAGTGTGAGCCCTTGCTTGTCGGTTTAGCCGAGTCTTCTTGGTGACTCTTGGTTTCCCTAGAGGCCTCCTGCTGCCGGCTGCCTCTGCCGCGTCTTCTACGGCGCCGTTTCCGACGTGTGCCTTCAGCTCTATTCTCTTGGCTAGGTGCTTGCTCCGTCGCTTCGGAAGAGGCGGCTTCTCGCCCCGCGTTGCCTTCGACGCTGGGTCTATCTTGTCCGCCGCCTCTTCTACGCCTGCGTCGTCTCTTCCTCCTGGAGCCGACGCGATCGCCTTGAACTATGGCGTCCGCGGAGCGGCTGAACTTCGCAAGGGTCTGAGCGTGCTTTCGTTTGGCGCGACACTTGTCACATTTTCCACACTCGGGCGGGTCGTCCTCACCGAAGTAACGGCGGATGAACTGACTTCGGCAGGCTTCCGAGAAGGCGTACTCCTTGACCGCGGCCAGTCGACGGACATCTTCGGTTCGTAGAGTCTCGAAACGCGATGCCAAGTCCTCGGACCCCTTGAGCAGCTCGCTTGGGGAGACCTTCACGACATAGCGGCGGTCCTCGTCGAGCTCGACGAGGCCGATCTCCTCTAGCTGCGCGCAAAGGGAGCGGCACGTGGTCGATGGCACTTCAGCGGATAGGGCCAGGTCGGCGGCGTTGACGGGGCGATTGTCTTCCGCCCAAGCCTTGAGAGCGCGCCCGACCCGCATCAGCTGGCGAGCGTTTGCTCGGCCTTGTTTTTGAAGATGGTCCTGGACCTTCAGGTCTGCTTCATCGAACAGAAAGATACAGTTCGAGGGCAGGCCGTCACGGCCAGCGCGGCCAGCCTCCTGGACATACTGCTCGAGGGATCCCGGTGCCTGATAGTGCAGGATGTAGCGAATGTTCGGCTTGTCGATTCCCATTCCAAAGGCGCTTGTAGCCACCATGACCAGGCGCTTGGACGGCTTCATGTACCGACGCTGGGCGGCGTTCCTTTCCTCGGTCTTCATCTTGCCGTGATAGCGCGCGGCGGGAATACGAGCCTTGTTCAGCGCCAGCCAGATGTTGTCTACCTCGACAGTCGTCGAGCAGTAGACGATGCCCGGCCTCTGCATTCTCTTCAGGAGACGGCCAGCTGCTTCGGGCTTCAAGTTCCCCGGGACGACTTCGACACCAAGACGCAGGTTCTCTCTATGAGGCGGAGCAAGGACATGTACCGGATCCTCGAGGCGAAGTCTCATGGAGACATCCTCGCGAACCTTGGGGGTGGCGGTTGCCGTTAGCGCAAGGACAGTTGGTGTCCCGAGAAAACGCCTTTCCGTGCCCAGTCGCAGGTAGGCGGGCCGAAAATCGTGTCCCCATTCGGAGATGCAATGGGCCTCATCGACGCAGAGGACAGCGGGGTTCGACTTGGCGAAGAAGGGGCGGGTGCTCTCTGATTCGAGGCTCTCCGGTGTGGTGAGAACGACGAGTCGCCCTCCGTTTCCTACCCTCTCCAGTGCTTCACGGCGCTCGGCGACCTTCAAGGTGCTGTCGATTCGCACTACGGGCACGCCTCTTCGCCGTAGGCTCTGCTCTTGGTCGGCCATCAAGGCGATCAGAGGAGAGACGACTATGGTGGGACGATCGAGAAGCATCGCCGGCACCTGATAGATCAAGGACTTTCCGAAGCCGGTGGGCATCACGACCAGGGTGTCACGGCCGTCGAGGACGGCCTGCATGGCTTGCTCTTGCTCGGCGTAGAGTCGATTTATTCCGAACCGGCGCTTTGCTACTTCGCGGCACCCCTTGATGTCCCTGGACAGATTGGCGACGTCTTCCGTCGACGGCTTTCTACGCCTCCGTCGTCTTCGGCGCTTGCGCTTGCCGTCTTGATTCTCGTTGTTTGGTCTGGACGTGCGTCCTCTTGGCTGTTCACTGTCGGCCGAAGATGTTTCTTCGTCCTTGGGGGCCGGCTCGTTGGCCTGTGCCCCCCCTCCAGACCTTCTGGTGCTTGACCGGCGCCTTCGGGGCCTAGTCTCCTTCTTGGCGACGGCGTCCTTGCTTGAAGGCTCGGGTTCCGTCGAAGCGCTCTCTTCCGAGGCTTTCGATTGCTCGCCTTCGGGAGCTTGCTTGCTACAGCGCTCGTTCTTGGCATCGGCAAGGCAGGTCTGCTCCGCCTCTCTCGTTGGCCGAAGGGTGGGATGATCTGACATCCGTTCATTCTCCTATGGGGGTTCGGTAAGACTCATTCCTACCTACCCGATGGGAGCTATCTTGCCCGCCCCCCTGGGCTTGTTACATCAAGCTTGCCAGAGCGATATTGATTGCTGGTCAACGCCAGGTGTGCGTGTGGCTACGCAAAGAAGCCCCTAACGAGATCCGAATCACCGAAGTTTGGCCGCTCCCCAATGCTGACCGCGTTCGCCTCGATGTGTAGTACGTTCGTATCAGGGAACCGTTGGCGCAGCAAGCGATGCCTGAAAAAACACGTCGATGAACTCACCTATCGATGCTGGCAACCATCTCCCGCCATTCTCTCCATCCTTGCTCTATGACGGCTGTTGCGGACCTGCCAGCGAGACGTTTGCAGTAACCCTGTACAACGGGAAAGCTCGCTAGTGATTGCCCGAGCCCGGTTTCCTCAATCAAACCCAGAAGGAAGGGAGCCAAGGCTGCATCGGCCAAGGAAAACCTGTCGCTGGCGGCAAAGGTCGTCTTTGTATCCAGCTCTTCCTCAAGCATTCCCAGACCGTCGAGCACCTCCTGCCTCAGCTCCTCGAGCAGCTCCTGATCGAAGGAACCCTCCATACACTTTGCTTGATGAAAATCGTCGAGCGGGCTTCCGATGAACTCTTCGGCCAGCGAGACCAGCATTCGGACCTGAGCTCTTTCGGGAGCCGAGTCGGGAAGGAGGGGGCGATCGGGATAAGCCTCTTCGAGATACTCGTTTATCACCGATGCTCCCCGCACGGTGAGATCACGCTCGACGAGAACAGGCAGAGCCCCAAGGGGATTGATTCCCAGGAACCAATCCTCGGCCTCTTGTCCGGGAAGAACTATGTGGCGCTCATGTGGTAGGCCTTTGTCCGCCAGTACTACTCGGACCATCTGGCACCAGGGTGAGCGAGGAAGATCATAGAAGCGCATGCAAGGCCTCATGTAGCGTGCTTACGAAAATGAAGCAATAGCGACTTGTCCTGTGATGCGTCCCGAGATAGGCAATGGTCCATGCGTTTACTGATCGCCTTGCTTCTAGTCGCGGCCGTGGGAACAAGCATCGTGGCCTATGGACCCAGGATCTCCTTGCTGGCTCGAGCGTTCGACGACATCGATCCCAAGACACATGCCGGCGAGCAAGAAGAAACCTTGGGGCTCGACGAGCCTACCACCGAGCCGGAGGCTGCGCCCGAGGTGGACATTGCGAGCATACCGGACGGGGAGGTCATCCCGGGAACCGATGGTCTTCGTAGAGTGAGCGCGCCCATCAGGCGTTCGCTGAACCATACGCTGGCAAGCAAGCTCGAACGCTCGGTATCGGATCCATTGACCCAGGTAGTGAGTCGTACGCTGGTTTGGTGGATGAACCCAGGCCGAGATCTGCAGCCGAACGACGAGATCACAATCATCTACTCTCTGCACGATGGAGAGGAGCCCCGGATGCATGCGGTCTCGATGATGTCACAACGTCATGGCCGGACCTTCAGCGCGTACGCTTACCATTATGAAGGTTCGGAGTATCGGCGCATCTACACGGAGGATGGCAAGGAGGTGGAGAAGAGGCTGGTGGGGTCGCCAATAAAAGACTACGAGCAGATCACC
>SKWY01000422.1 GCA_007128675.1 Deltaproteobacteria bacterium
AGGAGCAGGAAGGCCGCGTGAGATGGCTGCGCCCTGAGTTCCAAGCCCCCGACGAGGCAAGAAAGCCGGCGCAGGCCCAGCTAGGTACGGCGACGGTTCAGTTCATAGACAAGGGCCCCGCCAAGAAGGCCCCCTGGCCCAAGGCTCTCCCCGACCAGATCCGCGCCTTGATGGACGAGCTAGAGGCCAGCCCCGAACCCCTATCACCGAGCCAACTCGCCCGCCGTTTCAAGGGCGCCCCCACCCCCCGCGTCGCAACCCTCCTCGAAACCCTAACCACCCTCGGCCAAGCCCGCGAACTAGCCAGCCACCGCTTCGCGGCCTGATCTCCCCCCACCCGCCCCTGTTGTTCCGCGGCTTCTACCGGGTCGCAACTCGAACACCGCGCCTGCCGCGCCAAGAAAAGGCGCAGCGACGGCGAGGAACCACAACCTAGGCCTTCACCTTTCCGTCAGGCCCTTATAATACCCCCATCTCACCGGAGAGAACGGGGTGAGCCGGGAGATCACAGGGGGCGATCTTTACGCTGGCACCTTATGCAGTCACCGACCTCGCTCCCACTCCGTTATCGAGAACTATCTATTTCGAGTTAAACGCACATGATGGGAGACATTATCGATGAAACTACCATTAGAAACATGGCTAAATGAGTATTCCCTTCCACCTGATGCACGACTCGCGTTTCAAGAGGCGGTTATCTGCTATAAGTCCGGTGCATACCGCACAGCAGTGCTGTTCAGCTATCTCGGTCTAGCTCAGGTCATTCGCTCGTGTGTGTTGCGTGCCCAGCGTCCAGCAAGTAGATCCGGAGGAGAATGGGCCCAACGTCTCGCTAAACTGCGTGGATGTGACAGGTGGGATAAGCAGGTGTTCGAACTTACGCAGATGACGGCCCCCAATGGGATATTTGATATTAGCGCCGATTGAAAGAGGGGTTAATCTCATGGCGAAGAAAGCGAGCGCGCCATCTGCGCCCCAAACCGGGCCTCGGCCCCGGTTAGTTAAGCTCATCATCAAGAACTTCCGATGCATCGGATCGTCCCCCGTCACCATCGATCTCGACGACATTGTCGTCTTGGTAGGCCCTAACAACGTCGGCAAGAGTTCGGTTCTCAAGGCCTACGAGGTCATAATGTCCGAAGGTTCGACGGCCGGTCAGCTAACGCTCGATGACTTCCCTTCTGGCAACGTTGATGCTGATGCTCTCCCCGAAATCGAACTGCACACTATCGTCTACGATAACAGTCCAGGCCAGAAATGGATCGCGGAGACTGATGGCGACGAGATGCTGGTGAGAGAGGTTTGGCGTTGGCCGGCGCCAGGAGCGCCGGTGCGTCGGGGTTTCAATGTGCAAGAAAACAGATGGGCGACCGACGCAGACAAGGAGAAAGTCCCATGGGGCGCTGCTGGTGTCGCCAATTCCCGTCGCCCACAGCCTCATCGCGTGGACGCATTCGCCTCACCTGACGAACAAGCCAGTGAGATTATCAAGCTGCTGATGACAGCGATCAAGGATCGCGTCAAGACGCACCAAGAGAGTTCCAAGGAGGAAGGGGAATCCGATTTTGCGAAGCTCTTGGGTGGAATTGCGGATCTTCAGAAAAAGATCGTTGAGGAGAGCGAGGAGCAAATTGTCACCGTGCAGACCGACCTTTCCGACTACATAGGACGCGTGTTCCCTGGCCATAAGGTCGTTTTCGATGCCAAGGCGGAAGACGATTTGGACAAAGCACTCAACCTGTTCAAAGCCAACCCACAGTTGCTCATGGGACCCGAGGACGGCTACTTGAGCACTATTGGCCGACAAGGCAGCGGAGCCCGCCGGACTCTCTTATGGACGGCAATTCGATTGCTGGCGGAAGTGGGCAAGAAGAAGAAAGCAGATACTCACCGCCCCCACGTCCTGTTGCTCGACGAACCAGAGATCTGTCTGCATCCGAGTGCAGTTCGTGAAGCGTGCGATCTGCTCTACGGCTTGCCAACTCAAACCGACAACTGGCAGGTGATGGTCACGACTCATTCTCCCTGTTTCGTTGACTTCGCGCGTGATCACACATCCATTGTCCGAGTGGAGCGAGGAGCACAGGGGCAGATTACGGGGACGACCATCTTCCGACCAAGCAAAGCGGGTTTTGATACAAACGATCGAGAATGTCTGAAACTCCTGAATCTCTGTGATCCTTACGTTGCAGAATTCTTCTTCGGAGGAAGGGTCCTCATCGTTGAAGGTGATACAGAGTACACGGCTTTCATGCACGTTGTAGCTTCGGATCCAGAGACATACCATGGGGTGCACGTCGTGCGAGCCAGGGGAAAGGCGACGATCGTGTCTCTCTGCAAAATACTGAACCAGTTCGGCACACCCTATGCAGTACTACATGACAGCGATCGCCCAACTTACGAGAAGGACGGCAAGGCACACACGAACCCAGCATGGGCACACAACGAATCAATTCTTAAGGAACTGGTCAAGGCTGGTGCGGCCACCCGAATGCTCGCATCCATACCCAACTTCGAGGTGGCATATCTGGGTGAGGAAGTCAAGCGTGACAAGCCCTACACTGTTCTGAACAACCTGAAGAAGGATTCGGCGAGCTTGGCTGTGGTCAAGAACCTGTTTGATGCCCTGATAGACTTCACGAATGAGGTGCCTCAAGGTGCCGTGGCGTGGAGCAAGATCGACGAATTGGAACAGGCTGTGGAGATAGCCAACAAAGCAGTAGACTCCGACTAGGAATAGCGCGCCGCTTGGGTCTGCGCCATTCCTCGCGCGTCATGGTAGACGTTCGGCTGGCTCCGCGTGAAGACCGCTGCCTGAGAAGAACATACCGCTACACCGGATCAAGAAGACGCGCCGGGCGAATACTGACAAGTACGATCTTGAAGTCATCGGCCCAGAAAAGCTACGCAAGGAAGTTAGGGACATAAACGATCCACCCCTTGAGAAGTTGCTTGCCCAGCATTTCCTAACCCATGCCGTGATGTAATGAAACTAGCTGCAGAACGACGATTGCAGCTGCACTAGTGTGCCAAAAGATGTGCCAGCTCTAAAGACATTTGGTGTTTGGAAACAAGTCTCTCGAATCCTTCGGAAGCTGTGGAGAACTGCCCGAGAGCCAGGGCCTTGCCTTTGTCGTCCTGGAGTTCTTAGGAAGTGAGCTTGCTGTGCACGTCGAGTCCAGCGAAGATGGTGTTAATGGGCTGTTCTCCTTTCTTGGGGCGCCTGCGACCCCGTTGTTCCACTCGCAGATCTTACTGCGTCGGAGGACAGCCCGCCTTCATCGATACGATAGTGAGAGAAGACGGATGAGGATGTTAGGTTATGGTGAGGATGCACTGACACTATGGGCTTTGTCGCAACGTTTGCCTGAGTTTCTTCTTGCTGTCGAAGACGACAGTCGTCCAGAAGACACGGTGACCTTCTACAGGCCAAGCTTCGGCCGACGTGCTTCCGGAGATGATCCTTCCAGTCGACGGGCGGAGTTTGGTGAGTTCGACGCAATTGTAGGTTCCTCCTCCAACATTTATCTCATAGAGAGCAAGTGGAGCGAGTCAGGCGAAGTTGGGGATGGGTTCCTTACCCTCCGGGAAGAGCAGGGTCGCCGGCACGACATCTTTCGAGAATATGTGGAGCTTTGGAGACAGTACCGCCCATCCTCATGGGAGGAGTTTGAGGTTACCGCTGCGGCCGACTTTGAAGAGGCCTGTCCAAGGGTCAAGTTTGCACCGTCCAATAGTAGACTGCGACGCAACCTAGAGTTCGTGCTACGCGAATTGGAGGACAGACCCGGATGTATTCGCGACGTGGTGCTTCTCATTCGGTTTGACAGCGGGGTAGCCGTGCCTCGCATTAGAAGAGCCAGCACAGTTGCCGGCAATGAGGAATTCATGTGCGTAGCCTTCGAATGTGACAGGGTTTCGGACACCTTCTACGTAGAACTGGCGACACGACCGGCTCTGACAGCCGTTTCAGCCGACGAAGCTACCCAACGCTGCGGAACGCCAAGGCGGTAGGTAGGTTGAATGGAGCGAAACCGGTGGCGAACCCGTCGCTATCGGGGGTGCGGCCCTTTCTATCTTGAGAGCAGCGGCTCTTTTCATGCGCAAGGAGCCGCCTCTCTTCGACGGCTCATCGCTGGAAGATAGGAGTGTGATGAAACTACCTTCTTGGGAGCACCGATGTGCGGATCGGAACGATGTGGCCAACACCGGCGATGGTAAGGTTTGGTCACTTGTTTCGGCATAATAAGAGATGCTTTGATATCTTTTGGCGATGCCGGAGCGTGGATCGAAAAGTAGTGGGGTGTCCCATAGGCGTGTCAGAGCACTGCGTAAAAGGTGGTACGGGAGTTCAAGGAACACGTCCATGACGTTCGTCTCACACATGGATCGGCATGCCCGAAAGAATAAGCTCGAGTGTCTTTTTAAGGCATGGCACGTCTCTATTCGTACTCTTTAGCGAAGCCGGTCGGGCCTGCCTCGCGGCAGACTGCAATCTTCTGGCGGTCACCGAGCTTCTTGATGAACTAGTGAACTGCCTAAGGGCGGTTGGCGAAGCTTCCGATGGAACGGACCTCCTCGTCCCTCTCGGCGATGGCAGCGGCGATGGTTTCAGCGTGTACATCGAGACCAACGAAGGTGGTAAACTTCTTTCACAGCGGCTCCTTTTGTAAGTAGCTCTGCGCTACCTTCACAACCGCTCGAAGCGTGACTACGACGGTACGAAACGGAGTCGGTCGTTCCATCCTGACTATCCGAATACGAGACACGAGACGAAATGGCGCTATATGACAGACCTGTCCGGTTCTTGATGCAGGACATGGCGCGCGAACTCGCACGCGAGCCAGGCACGACGTTCACCAGGCAGGAAGCCTTGGAGTGGTTCGCGAGGCACTATCCGAGAATCAAGCCCGGTACGGTCGTCGCCCATCTCACGCGTCTTTCCACTAACGCGGCGAGCCGGATTCACTACAGCCCCAAG
>SKWY01000302.1 GCA_007128675.1 Deltaproteobacteria bacterium
AGGCAAGTGCTGATGCTCGCCAATGCGGCGGCCGAGGCGGCCGTGCCGATCGCGCGTGTTGGCGCTGCCGTTTCCACCCTCGAGACGTTTCGCGGCATGGGAGTCTACGAAGAGTCGGTCGCCGACATACTTTCCTCGGCTCTAGCGGCGGGTCATGCGAAAGACGATTTTTGGCGGCTCGTCGAGGACTATAGGCGGCATGCCAACGCCAACGGAGACTCGGCGACCTTCTTCGATGCGCTGCCCGAGCAATGGGAGCAAGAGGGCTTCGCGGGAACCGGCATTACGCATGATGCTGCCGGCCGTCTCGAGGGCGGAAAGCTCTCGGCTGAGGGTAGTGGCTCCGGTGAGAGCATGATTCCGGGGACCGACCGGGTCGGCAGGGATGAGGATGAAGAATCCGACCCATATGCTGGAGAGCGACCCCGGCCAGAAGATCTGATCCCGGACCGGCCCGGCGGCGATGAAGACGACGAGCGTCAGGATCCGCCCGACTCTCCAGAGGGCATCTAGCCCGGGTCGGCTGCTGCGCCAGGGCTGGCTTCACCTTTGCTCATCGGCTGCATGTGCGGTTTGGGAAGAGCGGCCATAGGCCTGTGTAGTGGGGCAGGTGCAGGCCAGTCCGGAAGATGGCACCCCTCGAGGCGCGAGCAGTCGAGCAAGGCGCTTGGCAAGCCGCAAAGAGGCGAGCGTCTCTGCAGAAGACAACATGGCTAGGCCCGGGATGGCGATATGTGATGCGCCTGTAACGTTTGACGGAGCCTTTCGTCTTATCTCTCCTAGAAAAAAGAAGAGACGAGAGGCCGGCTCAAGAGAGATCGGCTTACTCCCCCCCGGCAATCAATCCTCGCGAGTTCTGAAATGAACCATCGCGAAGGGGGCATGGGCGTCATTCAAGCAAGGACATAAATGGAGGCAAAGCGATGCTGTGCGCGCAAACGAGAATATTGCCCACTCTTTCACTCTCGCTCCTCATGTTGCTCCTTTTCGCGTCGGTGGGGTGCGGAAAGGAAAGGACCGGTCCAGAGCCTTCGATCGCTACGCCCGAGTCAGTCGGAGATCTGCCGATCGAGCCTGGGGTCATATGCCGCGATCAGCTCGAGACGCAGCTTCTATTTCACGGCGAAGGACTTTCGCCGATGCCCATCGATGTGCCGGAGGACCCACGAGCAGCGCTTCCCGACATACGCCTCATTCGTGCTTCCTTGATCGACGGTGAGGAGGCCGAAGGCTCGTTCGAGGTTCTATACTCGGGCGAGCCGGATGGTCCCAATGCAAAGCTGGTCAGCTGGCATGATCAGTCGAGCATGAGTTTGCTGGTAAACCAGTCGCTCGTGCTCGCGGATGGGCAAGAAGGGGTGCTCGAGCCTGGGATGTTCGATGCGCTCATCGTCAACCCCAACACGAACGAGGCCACGAGCCACGGAGCTCTCGCAATCGTTCCTCGGCCAGAGATAGACGACCTTGCGCCCGGCATTGTCTGTCTTTCGGAGGGCGCGCGCTCCGTGTCGTTTTCGGGCAGGACATTTCTGCGGCATGGTGAGAGTACGCCCATCCTCGCTGGCGGTGGTGCATCCTTCGACGAGGTCGATCTAGATGATTGCGTATCCGTGGCGCACGCCGGTCTGGATGCCGAGGCTTGCGAGCTTGCGACCTTCGTGCTTGGCCAGGATACCTTGTCGCCGGGATGGCACGATCTCGTGCTCACGAACCCCGACACCGCCGGATGCCATGCCGAGGAGACCGTGAGACTTCGCGTAGTTCCCGAGCCGGTGATCGACAGAGTCGAGCCCGCTGCCGTTTGCTCGGCGGACGGCACTCGAGCCGTGATCATTCACGGTGCCGACCTGCTCGAGATCGATGGCGTATTGCCCGACGTCACGATGGATGGTGAGCCGATCGAGGTTACACAGATTGCCGGATGCGATGAGGAGCTGGAGACCACCGGTCACGCTGTTCGCGCGTGCACGGAGCTGCACGTGACGATTCCGGTTTTGGATCCCGCCGATCCTCATATGCCCGAAATCGTCGTGACCAACCCAGGTCCGGCGGGTTGCTCTGGCGTGGCCGCAAGCGAGCTTCTGTTGCTTCCAAAGCCAGAGATCGAGAGGGCGGTGCCCTCGCTCGTATGCGTTGCGCAGGGTGAGAGAGAGGTGAGGATCGAGGGCAGCGGCATCGTCGCTGTTGGAGACGAGATCCCCACTTTGACCGTCGATGGCGTGGATGCGCCAATCGTTGGGCTCGAGGAATGTGCCGAGCACTCTGTTGGCGACCTGGCTCTTCGGCGCTGTAATGCGGCTGTGGCCACGATCCCGGAGGACTCCGTGGAGGAAGGTCTCTTGCGGCTCGTTCTAGAAAACCCGGATCCCGTCGGCTGCGTAGCAGAGCATGAGACGGCTCTTCGCGTGGTTTTGCCGCCTGTTATCACCTCGGCCGAGCCGGCGCTGGTGTGCAACGCGCAGGGTGATAGCGAGGTGATTCTTTCGGGGGCCGGCTTCCTTGGCGTGGATGTGGGGGAGGGCCAGGTTCTTCCGGAGGTCACCGTCGATGGCGCCTTGGCCGAGGTAGTCGAGCTTGCGGAGTGCGAGTCGTTGGAGACGATGGATCTTCTAGTCGAGAGCTGTACGGTCGCCCACATAACGATTCCCTCGGGCACGATTCTCTCCGGGAACCCCGAGGTCGTGCTGACCAACCCCGCGCCAGCAGGCTGCTCGGATTGGGACAGCGAGGTGCTCACCTTCGTGCCTCCGCCCACGGTGGACTACGTCGAGCCCGCGGTGGAGTGCCTGGCATCCGGTGACCGGCCGATAACCATCCATGGCAGCGGCTTTCTCGAGGTCGATGGAGAGCTTCCAAGCCTTCGAGTAGGGGGCGAGGAGCTACAGGTTACGGGTCTTGCGAGCTGCGAGATCGTGACCGTGATGGGCATGGACGTCCAGAGCTGCGAGCAGATGATGACGACGATCGCCGAGGAGGCGCTCTTGCCGGGCCCCGCCGAGATTCTCGTCGAAAACCCGCCGCCCGCCGACTGCAGCGGCGGCCATGACGATGCATTCTTCGTCATTCCTCATCCGGTGATAGCAGACGTCCAGCCACCGGCCATATGCAGTGACGATGGGACGGCTACCTTGACTCTGACCGGCTCGAACTTCGTTGCCGTCGCTGACGAAAAGCCCATCGTGGCCCTGAACGGCACGGCGGTGGATCCGGCGGACGTGATGATAGACGACTGCGATATCATCGACGCGGCTGGAACGAGCATCAGCTTCTGCGAGACTGTCATGGTCAGCTTCCCGGCGGACTCGTTCTCTCCCGGGGAAGAGATAAGCGTCTCGATCACCAACCCCACGCCCGCTGCTTGCACGGATGTCTACGCCGATACCCTGCCGGTTGTAGCGGCCCCCGAGATCACATCCTCTAGTCCGGCTTTGGTCTGCACGGATGATGGATCGAGGACGTTCCTTCTCGAAGGCTCCGGCTTCGTGTCGATCGACGGCGCCATGCCGTTGGTTGAGTTTGATGGGATCGAGGGCACGGTGGAGTCACTCGGTGGAGAGTGCGAGGCGATGACCTTTGGTGATCTCGAGGCAAGTAGCTGTACGGAGGCGGTGGTGACCGCTCCGGCGGGCTCGCTTTCGGAAGGACCAGTGGAGGTCGTCTTGATCAACCCGGCGCCCTTGAGCTGTGGTGGCGGCGCCGATCACATTCTAATCGCTCCGCCCGAGCTTACACTGGTGAGCGCCGAGCCGAGATCTCTTTGCGATGGCTCGGGTGCGGTGCCCGTGGAGCTTACTGGCGAAGGGTTCCTAATTGTCGATGGCGAGGAGCCAGAGGTTCTTTTGGATGGCCTGGCGGTTGCTCTGGAGGAAATCTCTGATTGCTCGGCGCTCTCGGTGCCGGACGGCTCGGATGTACAGCTTTGCACCACGCTCGTTTTCATGCTGGACTCCGCGGGCCGGGATGAGGGCCCCATAAACGTCACGGTCATCAATCCCGATAGCGGCGAGGGCGTACCCGGATGCTCCATCGAGTCTAGCGACATCCTTGGCATCAGCCCGCCGCCGACTATTACCTCGGTAGAGCCGAGCGCTTTTTGCGAGGGTGGAGCGGTAAGCCTGACAATGCAAGGCGAGGGCTTCACCGAGTTTACCACCGTGCACCTCATAGGCGAGGAGGGGGAGTACCCGGCAGAGTCCACGACCTTCGTTAGCGAGAGCGAGATGCTTTCGAGCTGGGCCGAGGGAGACGTGCCTCCGGGAAGCTACGACGTCCTCGTCTCCAACGGGCCTGGCTGCGAGAGCACCCTATACGCGGCGATTGACGTCATGCCTACGCCTCTAATCTTCTTCATCGACCCCGAGGTGGCCTATAACGGCATGTCCATCCAAGCCACGATCTATGTATCCGGGCTCACGGCCGAGGCATCCATGGTCGCTCTTTTGGGCCCCAGCGGACAGACCGAGATCCTCGACGGGTCGGCTGCTCCGGAGGACCCGAACAAGATCATAGTCGAGATCCCGGAAGGGCTCGAGGCTGGCAGCTGGGATGTCGAGATCATCAGCCAGGAAGGATGCGTCGGCAGTCTAACGGGCGGTCTTTCCATCACCGACATCCTAACGATAGCGATCGAGAGCATAGACCCCTCGTATGTTTCGCCCTCCGAGCCCACGGCCGTTACAGTAACCGCCAGCGAGACTCTGGGCGCCGGTGAGGTCGACTTTGAGGATTCGCCGAGGCTCTACTTGAACCCCGCGGGTGAAACGGAAGCGATCGCCGCCCCGCTTCGGGCGGTAGTCTTCGAGGATGAGAAGACAGTGACAGCCGTCGTCCCTAGCGGAATGGAACCTGGTATCTACGATCTCATCGCGGTCAACCCGGACGGCTCGGCGGGTGCTCTGCTCGAGGGCTTGACGGTAACCGAGGGCGAGCCGCCGATTATCTCGAATGTCGTGCCGGGGACTTTGACCA
>SKWY01000505.1 GCA_007128675.1 Deltaproteobacteria bacterium
CTCTCATTGACCCTGACTGTTCTGGGAGAGGCAAGACCGGCCAACCTCCTGCGTCGTTCGGGAGCAAGCCCAGGCGACCTCATCTGGGTCAGTGGTACCGTCGGAGACTCGGCCCTCGGCCTGGACTCCCTGCTCAATCGTCGTTCCGTTCCCAAGAGACTCAGTGTTCTGGAGGCTCGACACTGTATGCCGACACCCAGAGTAGACCTGGGCACCGAGCTCGCCTCGGGAAAGATAGCAAGCGCCGCCATCGATCTATCCGATGGTTCGGCGGCCGACCTTGGGCATATTCTCGATTCCAGCGGCGTCGGCGCCGAGATTCATCTCCTCGAGCTGCCTTTGTCGGGAATGTACCGGCGCATGACAAGAAAGGCCCGTGACCCGTATGGTCCAGCCATCGCTGGTGGGGAAGACTACGAGATATTGTTCACCGCACCAAGGAAACACGAACCATTGGTTCACGAAGCATCAAGGCTCTCGGGGGTTGCTGTCGCTAGGATCGGCCGAGTCACATCCCGGCGTGGACTGCGCCTGATTGACCCTTGTGGGCACGACAGGAATGTGAGTGCTGGGGGATGGCGTCACTTCTAGAATCGCCCCGAGCTTGAGGGCGAATCGCGAGTCTACCCCCGTACTGCGCCAACGAGATGCCTTGCAATGGCAGGCAAATGGACGTCTTTGTCATATTCGGAAGAGAGCCTACCTTTCAGCGCCGCTGGAGCCTTTGCCTGAAGCGACGCCTCGTCTAGGATGCTGTGATCTACACGAGGGAGGCTACACTGAATCCCCTGTCCGCCCCTCCCCCATGTCCCCATCCATCATGCTGACGATCAGCGTTTCGTGAACCGGTCGAGACCATTAGAAAAGAATTCTTTTCCTGAATGCGAGTAACCCTCTTCAAGAAGATACTCCTTGGGTATCTAGTCCTTTTGATCGCCTCTTTCGCGACTCCTCTACTGCTCGACCGCTACGGGATCGGGCGGGAGTTTCAGGCCATAATCGCCTTGGGAGTAAACCTGGGGCTCGCAATACTGCTGGCTTACGCGCTGTCCAAGGTGGTGGGGCGGGTAAAGGATCTGGCCAGCGCCGCGGAAGGTATTAGCCGCGGCGACCTCTCGCGGCCCGTCCCCACGGCGCCTGGCCCACTCGGCAGAGACGAGATAGACGATCTGGCCATATCGATCGGGCACATGCAAGGAAACCTGCGAGAGCTCGTCAAGCACACTCAGCGAACGGCGGGCGCGGTCTCTGAATCCGCCCTCGATCTTCAAAACTCCGCGGAAAGAGTGAATGCGGCTGCCCTCGGTGTGGCTGAATCAATGACAGCCATTGCCACCGGCGCCGAGCTACAAGATGAGCTGGTAGAACGGACGAGCAAGCTGATTACCGAAATAGCCAGCTCGATTCAACGAACGGCCAAGAGCGCCGAGGATGCTTCGAGGACATCCTCGGAGACCAGCGTGGCTGCCCAGTCGGGTGGCGATGTAGCGAGCAGCGCGGGCGACAAGATTGGAGGGGTGTTCTCACGCATAGAGAGCGCATCCGAGATGGTCATAGATTTTGGCCACAAGACTCAACAGATCGATAAGGTCGTACAGGTAATCTCGACCATCGCTCAACAGACCAACCTTCTGGCCTTGAACGCCACCATAGAGGCGGCAAGAGCCGGGGAGTACGGCCGTGGCTTCGCCGTGGTGGCAGAGGAGGTCCGTAAGCTGGCGGAGCAGGCGGGGCGATCCGCCGATCAGATCTCGAGTATCGCGGACGACATCGGAGAGCACGCCCACGTGGTCGTCGGAGCAATGCGCGAGGCAATCCTCGAGCTGGCCGAAGGCCGCGAGAACTTGACTGCCCTGATTGCCTCACTCGATGGAATCGTGAAGCAGGCCATGCGCGGTGCCGAAAAAGTCGACCACATCTCCTTGTTCGCCAGTGATCAACTCAAGGGTAGCGAGGAGATGGTGAGGGCCACCAATAATATCTCGGAGGTAGCCAAGAGCAACGCCAAGTCCACGGATGAGATCCGGAAGGTCACCTCCGAGCAGACCACGGCCATGCAAGAAATGGCCGCGAGCGCACAGGAGCTTCTCTCGCTCTCGCGAGAGCTCGAGAATGTGATATCGAGGTTCCGGCTATGAGGGAGATCATCGGTGCCGGTTTGATGTCGAAGGACTCGGGGCATGAGGATCCGGCCGGACCGGTACTCGGCTTCTCCGACAACTACGTCCGCTTCGAATCGGAGGAAAGACTCTTTGCTCTCCCTCTGCCATCGGTCAGAGAGGTGGTCGAGTCCAGCACCTTCTCCCCCATACCAAGGGCCCCTCCCTTCACCGTTGGTCTGATGAACCATGGTGGAAGAGTCCATACCATTGTCGATCTTCATGCTCTTTTGTTCGGAGGACCGGGGGCCCCAAGAGAGCAGATCGTTCTTCTGGATGATCCCTCCCGCCTACTCGGCATCGCGGTGGACAGCGTGATAGGGATAGGATCCCTTCTCATCGATGAAGACGGTGCTAGCTTCCAAGACAAAAGGGTGACACTGATCAGCCTCGAGACCCTGGTGGGCGAGGTAGATTCTGCTTTCCAGTCCTCGTCCATGCTAGTATCCAAGAATCTCGCAAGCTCGCCCAAGGAGTCCTAAATGCCAAGGCGTGTCATGGTGGTGGACGACGCCATCTTTATGCGAAACATGATCAAGGACATCTTCGCCGAGGCCGGAGGCTTCGAGGTCGTAGGCGAAGCGTCTCATGGCCTCGAGGCGGTCGAAAAGTACAAGGAGGTTGGGCCAGACCTCGTCACGATGGATATCGTGATGCCCTTCAAGAGTGGGATTGAGGCCACTCGAGAGATCATGCGTCACAATCCCGGTGCGGTCATCGTCATGTGCTCTGCCCTGGGTCAGGAGCAGCTCGTGATGGAGGCCATAGAGGCCGGCGCGGCTGACTTCATCGTGAAGCCCTTCAAGGCAGACGAGGTCATGAGGGTTGTCCGCAAGGTTCTCGGCGAAAGCTAGATGGACACCTCTCGCTACCTGGATCTCTTCGTCCAAGAGGCCAAGGAGCATCTGGATGCACTCGGAAACGATCTCTTGCTGATCGAGCGAGAGGACCGGCCCGAGGCACTAGACTCCGCGTTTAGGCACGCCCACTCAATCAAGGGTATGGCTGCGTCCATGGGGTACGCCCCCATAGCCAATCTTGCCCATAACCTCGAGGACTTGTTGGAGCTGGCTCGGGGCTCGAGAACTCGCATCGACTCGGCGGGAATCGACGCGGCGCTCGCCGTTACGGACGGACTGGTAACTCTCGTGGATGCGGCGGCAAGGAAGCTGCCTCTCGACTCGGCGGGAGTCGAGGTCGAAGAGCTCATGAACCGCATTGGTTCCGCGACGAGGGCCGTCCGATGCGAGAACACCAGCCCTCCCCGAGCGGCAACAGACGCCTTACCCATCACCGATCCCGCCTCCAAGAGCAAGGAGCCAGTTCCATCCAACGAGGCAAGTCATGAGGCCTCATCGAGTCATGCCGCATCGACTCCGAGCTCACACCTCAAGATATCCGTTCAGGTTGCGGGAACATCCAGGATACCCGCGGTCCGAGCTTTTCTCGTGTACAAGCGCCTCTCCGATCTGGGAGACATCATTTCATCCGACCCTTCACCTTCGGAGCTTAGAGCCGGACAGCTGCCCGATGGCCACCTCGAGGTAGTTCTGGCAACCGATGTGGGTGAAGAAGCCGCGGCAAGGGTGCTTGAAACAATCTCGGAACTTAGCTCCGTAGAGATTGAAACCGTTGCCGTCACACCGTCTAGGAAAGAAGAAGCCGACGTCCCTCGAAGAGCCTTTTCGAGTCGGGCCTGTCCGAACGAACCAATTCGAACGGTACGAATCAGAACGGATCTTCTCGATGGTTTCATGGACGGGGTGGGAGAGTTGCTTCTCGTCACCGATCGCTTGAGGCAACTCATTTCCAAGGAAGAATCCGATTCGATTTCTCCACTGGGGGAAGCAGTCGAGCGGACGAGCCGAATCGCCAGGTCACTGCATCACAAGGTAATGGCGACCCGAATGACGCCTCTATCCACCATCACTGATCGGTTGCCGAGAGTGGTTCGAGAAACATTGAGACATCTGGACAAGGAAGCCATCCTCGAGATCGAAGGCGGCGAGATCGAGCTAGATCGAGCAATACTCGATGAGATCGAGAGCCCCCTCGGTCATTTGATTAGGAACTGCGTCGACCACGGCATAGAGACGCGGGCCCGGCGCCGAGAGCTTGGCAAGTCCGTTACGGGGCGCGTGCGCCTAGAGGCCTCGAGAGATCGTCACCAAGTAGTAATAGCGGTCTCGGATGATGGTCGCGGTCTGGATACAAGAGCCATGAAGGCTAGGGCGATAGAGGTCGGCCTTTTCGATGACATGGCGGCGGCATCGATTACCCACCAAGACGCACTAATGCTGGCCTTCCAACCGGGCCTCTCGACCGCCAGCTCCATTACCGAGATCTCCGGTCGCGGGGTCGGACTGGACGTTGTCAAGGACACTGTCGAAACATTGGGCGGATCCATCGAGGTAAGGAGCGAGCGAAACGAGTCGACGACCTTTCGCTTGATGCTGCCTCTTACCGTGGCCATACAAAGACTGCTTCTGGTCTCCGTTTCCGAGGAGATCTTCGCAATCCCAGTGAGCAAGGTCCTCCAGGTTCAGCAGACACAACGAGAACATGAGATGAAGAACGGGGATTGTGTCCAGATTTCATTCATGGAAGAGGATGTACCCGTATATGACCTGTCCCGGATCCTGAACTTGGAGAGCGATCTCGACAAGAATCACTTCGCATCTCACGTCGTAGTCGAGAATGCTCCAGGCAGTATTCTTGCTCTTGCCGTCGATGGACTCAATGGACAAATCGAGGGCACCGTACGACCTCTTGGGAGACCTTTGGACCTTC
>SKWY01000146.1 GCA_007128675.1 Deltaproteobacteria bacterium
ATGGGAGCCTTGATCAGCGGGCATATACGGCAAGGACCGAGGTTCAAGGTTGAGAGGGTCGAGATAGGCGCCAGATGCATCATCGGCGCCTACGCCGTTATTGGGCCCGGAGTAGTGATCGAGGATGATGTCATCGTTGGCACTCGTGCGACGGTCAACCCCGGAGCGAGGATCGGTAGGGGCTCGATTCTTTTGAACTGCAGCCACCTGACGACCAACACCCTGGTGCCTCCCGACGAGGTTTGGGGCGGGGTACCCGCGCGAAAGCTCAAGTCCCGCCAAGACCATCCGGCGGGACTACCGGATAAACCGAAGGCTGACGAGAAGGAGTGTGCGTGAAGGGCTCTTCGTTCAAGGACTCTCTCCCCTTTCGTCCACTCGCCGGGGATCTGTTAGTTGCTTTCTGGCTCGTCTTGTTTATTGCGTTCTTCGGCCTTTTGGTGGTGCTTTTCGGCGAGATCGTGCCCATTGTTTGGGTTCAACTGAGCTTTGGAGTGGCCCTTGCGTTCTTCTGCTGCGAGCTTCTGCTATTGCTGCTTTGGGCCCTTGTCGAACGCTGGAAGCTCAATCCGAAGAGCTATGGACCAGGTTTCGTCACGACGCTGTTGCTTGCTCTGCGAACTCGTTTTTCGTACTCGCGTCGCCTGCTGGTGCTCCCCTGGTTGCGGAGGGTGTTCTTGCGAGTTGCGGGTGTCCGCACCATAGGAAGAAACGTCCTGTTCGATGGTCCTCCCGAAGTCGACTTATTCAGTTTTCTCGACCTGGAGGAGGGTGTGGTGATCGAGTTGGGAGCCCGATTCATGGCACTCGACGAACTTGATGGCTCCGCCACCCCGATAAGCGTCGGTCGCGACACGCTGATCGGGCTCAACTGCATAGTCGGGTCCGGGGCACGTATTGGCCACGGCGTCATCGTTGGATCCCATTCGGTCCTGGGTCGTGAGTGCGTTATTGCCGACGGAGTAGTGCTGACTTCACGATCGATCGTGCCCGACGGCGCAATCGTCAACTCTTCGGTTCCGGCCGATGGTCTCACATGAGCCTTGATCTCGGTATTGTAGGAAGCATCTTCATCAACGCCATGGAGTCGAGGGTTGGGGCTAACGATATTCTGGTTACAGTCCGATTACGGAAACCATGGGCACTAGACAACCTGCGCGTCTGCTACGAACGCTTCTTGGTCGAGCATCCAGGGCTCTGCTCGAGGTGGACGGAGGATACGGCAAGTGGAAGCTTTCAGTGGCGACCTTTCTCGGACTCCGAGCGCGATCTTTTGCTCTCGTATGAGCGAGACCGCCTCTCGATGATGAGCTCGCTCGACTCCGTGTCATTAGAGTATCATCCGACGAATAGCCGTCTACCGTTTCGCATCAGCCCAATCGATCCGCAAACTCTCGTCTTCTCCATAAACCATATGATCACGGATGGGCGTGGAAGCCTGACCTGGGTCAGTCGGTTCCTTCGTGCCTATGCGGCCGAAGCAGGTATTGAGTTGCCCCCAGAAAGCGGGGCTGCTTCCGAAGCATCCGGGCCTACTTTGTCCGGATCACGGAACGTACGCGGTTTGCTTGCAACCCTGGCCTATTTTTCTCGCCTCTACCTTCGGAGCTTTCGACGCCGCCCAAACCGTATCGTGGACCTTAGCCATGGGGCGACTCCGACGAAGAACAGTCTGGGGCATGGAATAATCCGCTTCGATCTCGCTCTCGAAAGAGGGTCTGACGCCCCGCAACATTGCCGGGAGCTAACAATTACCGAGTTCTTGTGTGCCAGTCTCGCCCGCCACCTTCTGTCTCGTAACCCGACTGCCGATTGCGTGCCGTTGCTGGTGCCCATTGACGTTCGCTTGGACGCTGGAAACCCATCATTGGAGTCGCCAGGCAGCAATGTAGGCAGCGTTCCCCTGCAGTTGTTTAGCGGCACGGATCTAGATTCCGAGACTCGAGCGGCCTTCCGATGGCTGCGACTCGGGGTGGGCTTCTGGTTCTTGCGTGGGCTTGCGGCAATGTTCCGGCGCCCCACGGACCTCAAAGCCCATTTCCAGCGTCTTGGCAGGCTCTCAATGAAAGAACGCGGCATATTTGGCAACTCTTGTTTCGTGATCTCGAACATGGGGTGTATCAAAGATCCCGTGCTCGTTCACCTAGTCGAGCACATCTCGGCTCACGCCAAGATGCAGCGTCCAACGTGTCTGCTATTGACCTTTCAGGGACGTCTCAAGCTAGAGCTTACCTTCCCCTTGAATCTCTATCGAGCCGAGGAAGTAGTTCCCCCGGTCGAGGCCATGCTCGATGACTTGGTGGCGGCGGTATGCTCACGGAATACTGGCGAGCTCGTGGTCGGGTGATTCTCGGGCAAACCTCTCCTACCAAAAGTGTCGGCGCCAACCGGTTTCTAAGAGTTCGACGAGTTCCCAGTCCGTGGCCTTGATGTGGTGACCGGCGGAGATGCGAAGTGAGCGAAGCAGGTTGGGGAGGACGAAAGCCAGTCGTGCCCGGCTGATCCTTCGGGAATAGAACATGCCTGCTTCCAGCCCCCTTTTTTTGCCGGCGCAGTCGTCTGGATCAGGACGCGATATGTCCCCGAAGCGGCGTCTCGCCAACCATACGCATCCTCCGGAGCATAGATAACGAGCCCAACATGTTCGGCAGGGTTCACGACGACAAATGTTAGCCTCGTAGTAGGGTTCGAGCTTGGACCAATCGAAGCTCTCGCCCACATGCCCGATGATCTCCTTCGATGCTCCGGCATCACGGTGGCAGGCAAACACATTGCCCTGACAATCCACGGCGATGCTGGCGCGCCCGGCCGAGCAGCCGTGATAGTTCTTACGGGGCCAGACAAGCTTGATGAATGCGTGGGTGTATGGATAGACGATCCGGCGATCCCAAGGCCCCGCGGTTGCCGCGATCCGCTCGTAGACACTCTCTTCGGATGCGTGAAGCTCGGCATCCTTCCGTCGATTCAAGGCCAAGGGGTGGGAGGATGGAAGGGCGACGGGCTCTATGACAACCATAGGCCAGCACAGCTTGCGAAAATGCTCGACCGTTTGGGACAAAACACTCGCGTTTGGACCTGAGACCGTGGTTCGTACGGTGAACCGAAGCCGCTTACGAAACGGTTCTATGTTGGAGACCACCTTGTCATGGTGTCCACCAGTGAAGAGCTTGACGGCATCGTTCGTCTCCTGGTCGCCGTCCAGGCTGACCACCACTCGGATGTCTTCTCTTATGAGATACTTGAGGACCTCTGGTTGGAGAAGCGTGCCGTTGGTCACCAGTACGAAAGTGATTCTTACTCCCTCGCTGCTTGCGCGCTGCTTGGCATATCGAACCACCGCTCGAAGCAGATCCAGGTCCAGGAGCGGCTCGCCGCCAAAAAAGGTGAGAACTACCAAACGCGCATCCTTTCGTAGCCGCAGAAGAAGATCCACGGCTGCGCGGGCAGTGGTCTCGGACATTACTTGCGCTCCCTCCGGCGCGCCGTATGTCCCGGTCCCCGCATAGCAGTATAGACAGCGCATGTTGCAGCGCTGGTTGAGCAACATGGTCAACCCGGTCACCCTTCGCGGCATCCGTGGCGCCGTCTCGGGGCACCACCGCGACAGACCCTCCAGCAGTGGCTTTCGCGCGTTTACAGCGGAGTAGAGTCCGGTCTCTGGATCACGGGAAAGCTGACGGGCCGTAGCGCTATCGACTCGATGTACTCGAAATTTGCCAACGTCGAAGAGCAGGTAGTCATCTCGGTACTGGAAAAGATGAACATCGAGCAAATCGGTCATGAGTGCTCCATGGGGATGACGGCGGGAGTCTTTCGTCCGGGACCGCGCGTGTCCAACTCCGAAACGGTTTCGACAACGATGCGCACTCCGGGGTGTTGAATAATTCTTCGAATTTCGTTTTCGATTCGCGCCAGTGTATCGCCGAGATCATTGCTCCCATCGAGAATCACTCGGCATGCTATCTCTTCTAGGCGCGACTGCACCACCTGCATCTGGAGCACCTGCGGTACACGGGAGGGCACATCGGAGAGGGCGAAGCCCGAAACCGTACGACCGTCGGGGAGTCGAAGAAGAGTGCTGACTCGACCAGCAAGGCAGGTGATGAGGGGGGTCGTCCAACCACAGTCGCAGAGCCCGCGTTCCAGCCGCACCAGATCCTTGAGATTGTAACGGATCAAAGGCGTGCAACGATTGTATAGATTCGTTACGCAGAGTTCGCCCTCGTTGCTGGCCGCCCCCGTGACAGAATCGATGACATCGCAGTGAAGAAGTGTGGGCAAGGTCAGGTGGAGACGACCTTTTGGGCAGGTTTTTGACAGCAGCACCGTCTCAACTGTCGAGTAGAAGTTGTTGATTGGAGCTTGATAGACCCGCTCAAGATAGATGCGCAGTCTTTCGTCGAGCATCTCGGCGAAGGAAGAGACATGAAAGAATCGGTTGTCCAGGCAGATTCCTTGCTCTTCGATATGCCGTGCCAGGCGCAGCAGGGTTGAAGGATAGGCGTGCAGGACGTGAGGACGAAAGGCTCGTATGGCATCAAGCATCTCGTCGAGCGATACTCCAATATCAAGATAGCGAATGCGAGTGAGCCACTGGGGTGTCAGGGCCATGAGTTGGTGCGTGGAGTGACCCAGCATGAGCACGGCCAAGATGCGAACTCGACCAAGCAAGGGACGCCAAGAGATTCGACCGCGCAGCAGGGTGTTGTACAGCACCAGGGATCGCACCGTGTTCAGTCCTTCTTGATCGAGCTTGACCTCACCCATAAGGCGTGACGTTCCAGATGTGTGCAGGGCCATCAAGGGTTTGCGGCCCTGGGTCACCAGTTTCTCTCCGGCGGCGAGTAGATCGGCCTTGGTCAGGACTGGGAATCGGGCGAGATCGGATGCCCCTTCGACCCGCGTTGGATCGATCTCGTGTCGATCCATCAATTCCCTATAAAAGGTGTTGCGATTGTATGCCTCCAGCACCAAGCGGCGAATGTTGGCGTCACGCTCCCGAGCCCAAACCGCTCTGGGCCGACGAATGTCGCCAAGAAGCTTCAGCGCCGTGCGGTAGCTGGCAAGATTAGTCCCCATGGTTCTCCGGGCTGTGCACAAGAACAGTGATTCTTGAATCATCACGCAGGGCGCCAGAAAGGAAAGGCCAGTCTCTTGGAGCCATAGTCCCCGCCGAGCCTGCCTCACGCTCCATCAGCATCGCCTTGCTCCATGAACGATCAAGAGCCCATTCTCGCCGGCGAGTCCGTTTTGGAAGCGTAGGCTGAATATGCGATCTCCCACGCGCATTTCGAACTCACCTGTTCGCTGATCGACGGGTGCCGAAAAGCGAGGAAGCTCGGAGGATGTTTCACTTGGACGAAGCCGAAGCGCGGCGCGACGGGCCGTATCGGCCAGGCGCAGACAAAAGTCAGCTCCTCGAAGGATGGCTAGGGGCGCGAGAAGCTCGCGCTCACTCTTCTCGAAGGCTTCGATAGACCCTGTTGGGTCGTCAGGCCCGCCGAGAGCCAATGCTAGATGCGTCGGCTCTCTTCCCACGATGGCGGCGCTCACGCCGCCCGCGCATCTCCAAACGACCGAAACCGATCGAAGCTCGGGGGCCAGGTTGTCACAAACGGCTTGCCCAGCCTCGGCCAGCCCCTCGCCGTCCGCATGCAGAGTGACATGGATATCCCTAGGCGCAAGCCGGGTCTCGCGTGAGCGCAGCCAAGCTGCCGCGGATTCCTTGGCGGCCAGGATGACGCTCAACCTTCCAAGCTCGGTCAGCTTTGAATCAGCCTCTTCCCGGTCCGTGAGAGAGTCTTCCGGACCCGAGAGCACTTCGTTCAAGGACGAGCCGATTCTCTTTAGGAGCTTGATGCGGCGCTCGAGATTGGCCTGAAGGATTACCGCACAACAGCTGTCGCCTGGACCGGGCATCAAAGTGGCGACCCGGGGCTCATAGAAGTTCGACCACGGCCCACCGCTAAGCAGAACCTCACCCTTGTTGTCGAAAACACGGATCTGCATGGAGCATAGCGGTGGGGAGGATGGAAAGGAGCTTCTTCGTAACAGTACTCGATAGCGCTCTTTAGGAGATGGTCGCCTATGAAACACGAGATTTTGGATCCGATACGGGAAGCTCGGAGATCCATGATGGAAGACGCAGTAGGCGGCATTGGCTTGCGTCAGCGCCTCGAGAATCGACTCCATGGGATCCCGGTCTTCGTGGAAGCGGCAGGTCGCCTCGATACCGTCCGCCGACACTGCGTCTACCGTTTCGAGCGCGTGGTAGCGCGCTCCGAGGTCAATGCCTCCTTCACCGTATAGTGGCTGCCTGCTCTGGGTCCAGGACCAGATCGGGGCCGATAGCGGCGCTAGAGGCTCCAGAGCCTCGTCGCATGAGAGATTGTTCCCGTAATCGAGTTCGATATCAGCGCAGTGGTGTTCGCGCTCAAAGACCTTGCAGGCCAGAACACTCTCTTGGTCGGTTCGCGCCAGGAATCTAAATCGAAGAGTTGTCTCCCGCGTGGCCTTCAGGGTGACCAGCTCTCGACTTCGATAGTCGAAGAGAGATGAGGGTTCACGCCCTCGAAGAACCGAAGCGATCCTCGAAACCATGTCGAGAAGCATCGAGGCGGGCAGCACCGGTGTGTCGCCAAAACGGTGATCATCGAGTCTATTCCTTGCGGACGGCGGGATGGCGCATTCGATCTCGATCTCTTCGTTGGCTGAGTCCAGGTAGACCACTTGTTTCACCAGTTCGTGGCCGTCAAGCTCCTTCAGGATGGCGCGCTCGCGCCCTTCCCGTTCTATGGGCTCGCAAAAATAGGGGTCCGCCGTCAAGTAGACGAGTGTTCGTGAGTCATGAGTATCTTCAAGTTGCTCGACGAGAGTTCGGTTGCCTCTTTCGGGGTCGATGCATGAAAGCCCGCGTTCAGCCATCGCGGCCTTGAGGCCGTCGGTAACCATGCCCCCGTCCCAAGCCGAGTAGCATAGAGCCTTGGCTAGGACCCGGGGAGCGTGGATTCGAAGATGGTGCTCAATAAAGGAGTTGAGCATGGCGTTGGCGGCCGAATAGGAGCACTGCAGGGAGTTGCCGAGCACTGCCGCCGCGGAGGAGACTCCGAAAAAGAATAGCGGGCGCTCGAGCGGCAAGGCGCGTGCGAAAACGGCAAGCGGCATTGCCTTCACAGCTACGACTTCTTCGAATTGGTCAACCGTGTGGCGCTCCAGGCTCAAGTTGAGAGCCTTACCGGCTCCGTGAACCACTCCCCTGATCTCGCCATAATTCGATCTGACGATTGATATCAGCTCCTCTAGGGCCGGGCCGTCGGTCACGTCGCATTGAAGGTATTGGACTCGAGCGGCCTCTCGAAGACGTGCCAGCCCACGCACGACCTCGAGCTGGGTCCTGGCCGCTTCAATGCGCCCCGCCACTTGCCGCGCGGATAAAGAGGGCTCGGATTCGGCGAGGCGCCGCCGCAGAGCCGGTGGGTCGGCGAGCTCCTCCACACTGAACTCTGGCAAGGTCGAGGACGTTCGACCAGTCACGATCAGCGTCCAGTCTCCCTGCGCCGATAGCTCTGTCAGCAGCCCAGGAAGAATCCCGCGCGCCCCTCCAGTTACTAGGACCACTCCTTTCGAACGATCAACGAATGGTTTCTTGGTGGGCTGCAAGACCTCGCAAAGCTCTGGGCGAAGAGGTTGGAGTCCATCAAAGTGCACCTCTCCAACTACCGAGGCGGGCATGGGCGCACCGGATTCCTCCAGAACGATATCGGCAAGCTCGCTCCAGGAGGGAAGGTCATGAAAGACGATCGGCTTGACCATTAGCTCGGGCCGCTCATGGGCGAGACACTTGAGCGCGGCGGGATAGATGCTCTGCAATACGCTATCGGCACGGATCACCACCGCCAAGGTTCGATTGATCGCGTGACTGGTCGGGCCCAAAAGTCGAGAGACTTGGATCAGGAAAGCGAAATGCTCTCGAAGTGTCGAGCGGATCGCTTCATAGGATGTTCCGGCCCAATCGAGGTCCTGAGCCAAGGCTCCCGCGTGTACAATCGTGGCAGGAGCGAATGATTCGAGTTCCAGAGCGATGCGTTCTGCCGGGAGCTCGGAAGAGATCGGAGTGAAACTCCATCCTCTAGCCTGGGCGCCGGCGGAAAGGGCCTCTAGAAGCTCGGAAGCGGGTGGAGCGATGATAGCGCAAGGTTGCGGAGGCGACGCGCCATGCTTGGGGCGAGGAAATGGTAGGGCCTTGGGCTCATACAACCGGAGTTCCCCCGTGGTGCGCGAGGCATTCCTCAATGACTCGACGGAGGTTCTCAAGAGCTACTCCCCCTTAGTTTGGCGACTAGTTGAGCGAGTTGCCCCAAGGTCTCTGGTGGACCGTCGAGCTGCACATGCTTCATCAAGTCTGTTTCGAAGTGCCGGTCGATGGCGTCTATCACCAGCATTTGTTGTATCGAGTCCAGGCCCAGTTCGTCCGTGAGACACAGTTCCGGGCGGAGCTGCGACTCCGCGAACCCGGTGACCTCCGTGATAATCGAGATCACCCCTTTCAGGATATCTTCCGGCAAGGATGCCGCTTGCTGCCGATCGGACGCTGTAGGTTCCTGAACCGATTGCTCCAGAGCCTGCGTGATCGCAGGCCCATGACTTGCGGCGATAGATTCCTTTGTGGGATTCGACGGGAGAGACTGCGATGCATCTGGTTGGGCGGCAATCGAGCCAAGCTCGGACAGCCCCATGGATGCTTCCGGGTCGAACAAGAGCCGGAGGGCTTCTCGGTTGGCATTGAGGGCACGCTGCGCGATCTGCTCGTTTGCTCGCATGTACTCCATGATGATCCGGTAGCGGTTCCGATCCATGGTTTGACCCTTAGAATGGCTATGCCTATACGCGGCAAGTTCATGTTGCATTGGGGTGTGGTCTTCTTGATATGGACCCAAAGCCCCGATCGCGCTCAAGCCATCGGGGTCGATTGGTAGGCCTAGACAGTGAAGCTCGGCAATGGCTTCCAGTAGGCGTGCCCAGCGAGAACCGCTGCCAGGGGCAGCATCCAGCGACACGCAGCGCACCTTTCTTCCGTTGCCAAAGATTCGAAGCATGTTGGCATAGGTCGTGTTCGCTCCGGCCTCGATGAAAAGGTTGACGCCGTCACGCTGCATGGAGGCTATCTGTGCTGCTGGGTCGAGTGGGCGCAGGGTTGCCGTCACGCATAGGTCCAGAACATCCTCCGGGGTGCCCGGGGCCTGGGCTTCCGCCAAAGCCGAGTAGAAAGGGAGGACCGGCATCCCGGGGCGTACATGCTCTCGGATGCGATCTCTCAAGGGTTGCTCGATAGGCGACAAACCACGCCAGTGGTAGGGATGAGAAGAAGCGATTCGTGTTACGACCGTGTCGTTCCGCGCAAGTTCCAGCTCTAGACGCTCCATCGCCGCCGACGCTCCGCTGATTACGTGCAGCCTTGGGGCGAGCGACATCGCGAGGTCGACCTGCCCGTCATGGACCGCGAGGTGGCGCAACAGGTCTTCTTTGTCCATGACGACGGAGGACATCCACCCTTGCTGCTTCGCTCCCACCTCACGGAAGGAATCAAGGGATATCTCCTCCAATCGGCAGTACGAGGTCAGGTCTAGAGCCCCGGAGGCAAGTAGGGCCGTCAGCTCTCCAAGGCTATAGCCGGCGATAGCCGCGGGACGCACCCCGATTAGGTCCAAGATGCGCAGGTAGGCCAAATTCACGGAGCCGATGGCCATCAACAACGATAGGGAGTGATCGCTCTCGCTCGTCTCCGGAGGCACTATGAAGCTGCCAAGCCTTTCATATGTGTCCCGCAAGTGACGATAAGGAGCAAGATAGTTTCGGCGCCGCAGGTTGATCACCTCGCGAAAGGGCGCGCAGGCATCGTAGAGTTCCACGCCCATGTCCGGGTAATGCCCACCATGACCAGGGAAGAGGATGGCCGGGCGTAGTTCGGTTGGGCCGAGAGTCGAATCGGAGAGAACAAGGCCTTCGGCTATTCTTTCGGCCCATCCAGGGTTGCCCTGGGCAAGCCGGGCAAGCGCCTGCTGAAGTCTGGGAATAAACGTATCTGGTTTCACCACGAGGCCGGCCGTGAAACGCCCATGCCGGGGTCTTGGCATACCATTGCCTTCCAAAGAGGCGATTGGGCCGCGCGCAATGGCTTGCTCGATTTGCCCCTTCAGCTCCTCGATACTATCTGCCCCGAAAAGCAGAAGCCTCGGTCGATCATTCCCGGTGCCGTCCATCGACTGTGCGGGTAGGTACTCCTCGAGGGCCACATGGTGATTCGTGCCTCCGAAGCCGTAGCTGCAGACCATGGCGCGCCGCGGTGTCGACGGGGAACGTCGCAAGCATGGACTGAAAGATTTCGAGACGACGAAGGGTGTTTCTTCCAGCTGCAGTCGTGGATTCAAGGTTTCGAGGTTGGTCATTCCAGGAATCAAGCCCCGCTCCAGGGCCAGGAAAGTCTTGACCAGGGAGACGGCCCCGGAGGCTACCATCGTATGCCCCACGTTCGCCTTGACGCTGCCTAGGGGTATCGAGCTGCTTGTCGACTCGCCGAAGACATTGTTGAGTGATTGGATCTCGGTCACGTCTCCAATCAGGGTTCCAGTTCCATGGGCCTCGATGTAATCGAGATCGGCTGGATCCCATTCGGCATCGGCCAGGCAGCGCTGGGCACTCAAGGCCTGGCCCTCCACACTGGGCAACATGATTCCCCGCGATCGGCGGCCGTCGCTCGACCCTCCGATTCCCCGGATAATTCCGCGGATGCGGCGGCCGTCGACCTGCGCCTGCTCGAAGGTCGTGAGTAGCAGGGCCGCGGCGCCATCTCCCTGGATGAGGCCGTCCGCAGTAGCGTCGAAAGGCGTGCAGCGGCCCTTGCGAGACACCGCTAAAGCCTTTGAGAAGCCTATCTGTCGACCCACGGAGAAGTCATCCAAGCCTCCGGTGATGGCGTAACGACAGCGGCCGGCACGCAGCTGTAGAATGGCCATATCCAAAGCCGAGAGCGATGAGGCGCAGGCGGAATCGATTACGAAATTGGGTTGGTCGAGATCAAGGTAGCGTGCTATGCGCGCCGAAATCATGTTGCCTAGAACAGCTACCGCCGTGGCCGATGTGAACGCGGGGCCCCGCTCGTACTCTCGAGACAGCACATCTCGGATGACCTTCGCGGCCTGAGAGTCCATCTGGCCATGGCTCGACAGAGCTTGGTGAAGCTCACGCTCGAGGATGTGCAGATAGATGCGCCCGGCATATGCTCCGCTCGCTGCTTCGGAGAAGGCGTAACCGAGGATCACGGCCGTGTCGCGATGAGGATACTCTCGGGCGTTCCAGCCAGCGTCCGCGAGCAGGGTCTCGACCAGCTTGAGGCTCACCACCTGCATGCGATCCAGGCCGGAGAGGGTGCTCGGCTGAAACCCGAAGCGGGAGGAGTCGCTGACGTCGAAGTCCGCTGCGGCGCAGCGGTCGCTGTAGGTGCAGTCGGTGGCAGTGGGGTCGGGATCGAAAAACAGCGTCGAATCCCATTTGTGTGTGGGCGCCTTGGCGCTGGCATCCACCTCGCGCAGCAGGTTCTCCCAAAACTGCTCGAGGTCGCTGGCGCCCGCCACCTCGATGCCCATGCCGACCACGACGATGTCGTCCGGGCGCATCCAAGGAGCTCGTCCACGGTGAGGGCGCGAGCCGAAGACTCGCGGGGGCTCGATACCCGCCTCTTTCGGGATGTCCGCCTTCTGGTTCGGCGCGTGCGAAGACGGACCTTCCTTTAGATCTAGTCGGCGGACAAGGGCCGGGGCTCTACCTGCAAGAGCAAGGACACCTACTCCCAAGAGCACGGACTCGAGCTCATTGGGCCCCTTGGCGAGGGAAAGCGTCAACACATCCTTTTTGTCCTCAAGAGTCACACGCGCCAACTCACCGAGCACGGCTCCTGGTCCTACCTCCAAGAACAGCCTTGCGCCTTGCCGGTAGAGGGAATCGAGTACCTCGCGGAAGCGGACGGGCGAGGATATGTGCTCGCCTAGGAGCACGCCCATAGTCTGGGCTATGAGTCTACTCTCGGCCTCCTCGCCATCTGGTGGGATCAGGCGGCGTAGATTCTCCAGACTCTCGTTGTAGCTGCGGGCGGTGACGTTGCTCATCAGTCTGCCGAGAGCAAAGCTGGCTTCGTCCGCACCGAGCCAGCCGTCGTTGATCGACCGCGTGACTTGCTCGGTGACAACTCGAGCGAAGCCCGTGGCTGCTGGTTGCATCGCCTCGGTATGTAGAGCCTGCGGCGGAGCGAGACGTTTGAAATTGATCCCGCTGGCGGTCAGTAGACCCTCGAGTTCAGAGAGCAGATCAGCTTCGCCAGAGACCACAATCTGGCTTGGAGAGTTGATATTGGACACCCGCAAAGGGCTCCCGGTGAGGGCCAGCACTTGCTCGACTTGTTCGAGAGAGCCGCGGATCGCGGTCATGCCGCCAGCGCCCAGAGGCGCCATGAGCTGTGCTCGTCGAACTACCAGCTCCAGGCTCGAATCGACGGGCAGTAGACCCAGTGCCTGTAGCCCCGCCAGCTCACCGAGGCTGTGACCGGCGAAGAAGTCGGCTCGAACTCCCATATCCTCCAGCCAGGCGATGAGACCGGTTTCCAGGGACCAAAGAAGGGGTTGTTCGAGCCATCTCTCCTCGAGCTTGGCGTCCTTTCCGCAGAAGTATTCGAACGGATCGACACCGAATCTTTGTTGGAGCGTGGACCGGCAGAACTGCATGTGGGCGCGAAGCGGCTCGAACCGGCCAAGGACGCTACCCAAGGTCCCCGGTCTCAACGAGCCTTGGCCGGGGAACATGATGGCGAGCTGCCCGCCTGGTGCCTCAATGAATGCCAGCCCACGTTCGAGAAGCGAACGTCGATCCGTTCTTAGTGCCTCTCGGACGGCCTCCGCTCGTGACAACAACTCCTGGCTTGTCGAGCCGACGAGGGCCACGCCGCAGCTCCCAGGCTGGAACTGGCGCAGGAGGGGCGCGACCAAGTATCGCAAAACCTCGCCCTCGGCCCTTGGCGATCCCCTGAGAATCGCCGTTAGCGCCTCCAACCCGACGCTCAAATCCTGACGTGAGGGAGCCCCGAGCAGCACTAGCGCCGGCATCGGACGATCTGTCGGTTCGAGAACTTTCAGCGCGCAAGGCACGGGAGGGGGTCGACACCACGGACCCTCCAAGAGCGACCGGGCGATCTCGGAGGATCGTTCGGAAAGACGCGCATGCAGGTCGGCCGCCGTTTCGGGAGCATCGAGCAGCACCGAAGCCTCGCCGGCCATGAAGAGGGCTTCCTTGACCTGTTCATCAGGCGCGGCGACTATTTCACCCTTATCCTCGCAATCGGAAGACCGGACTCCTCGCGAAGCGAGGTAGAGTCTTCCCTTGGCGTTTTTCGACACAGCAGAGGCGAGAGCTTCGCGGTCGATGGCGCCGCTTTCCAGCTGACGTTCGAGGTCGATCGTTCTTTCTGCTAGCGGGGTGCGCAATACTCGCACCGGATGTCCCAGGGGACGCCCAACGATGCACGTCTCACTAGCCGAGTGGATGAGCTGCTGGTACAGGGGAGTCACGACATCGCTGTCGATTGCCTCATGAGTGTTGAGGTAGGCGGTCCCAAGCTGCAGCCCCACCAGCGCACCAAGGCTCTGAAGTCTCGTCGAGGCCACAGCCGCGTATACGCTCGCTGCCTTCGTGGCAATGCCTCCCGCCAGCAACAGAGCGATCCTGGTGTTTTTGTCTTCGCCGAGGATTGGGGCTATCTCGGTAAAGGTGCCTTCCCAAAGCATCTGGGAGGATAGCTCGCCCACATGCCCTCCGCTCTCGCAGCCCTCCAGGATTAGGTGAGAGACGCCCTGTTCTAGAAAGGCGCGCGCCAGTTTGGGCGATGGGGAGTGGGCAAATACCGGAAGTCCGCGTGCACTCAATTCACTCGCTTGTGCAGGGGTTCCTCCCGCCAGGATGACCCAAGAGGGAGCAAAGTCCGCAAGGTCGGCGACTTGGTCCTTATGACGTCGGGAGCCATCGAAGCCGACTAGGCCGACGCCGAAAGGAGCGATCTCGGCGCGGCGAACTTCCCTCAACAGCGATCGGCGCCTGCTATCGTCCAGAGTGCCAAGCGCCAGAACGGGCAGCGCCCCGGCCTTGGCAACAGCGCGAGCGAAGGCAACGTTTTCCGACACGGTCGCCATCGGTCCTTGGACCAGGGGGTAGGTAGTGCCCAGCTCCCGGGCCATTTCGGAGTTGCGGCGGAAGGCGAAGCTTTGCGCTTGCCTTTCGGCGCTCCGTGCCAGCTCCTGGGCTACTCGTGCCGCAATCTGTGAAGGTCGTTCCCGCAGCTGGGCGTTCCATGTTCCGAGCATCACCTCTCGCCCCACGAGCATGAGCTCCGCTTCCGCGCGGACCTGAGCGGACTCCTGAAGACCGTCAGCGAAGCTCTCGAGGATCATATGGGGTTCTGGTGGCGAGAGCCGGAAGTCTCTCGGTCTCAGCTCGCGAATTCGGTTGCGAGTCTCGCGAGAGACGGGCGATAGAGCGCCCAGGGCAAGCTAGGACTCGAAGACGACACCGTCGGCTCCCGCGGCCAGAAAACCCGCTGCCGAACCGATCCCGATCCCGCCCTTGGCGAACACCTTTAGCCCATCGCGTCTTTGCAGCACGGCCTGTAGCAGGATCAAGGTGGAGTGCCGTGACCTTCGCAAGCCTCCGTCACTGCCAAGCAAGACCACTCCGTCCACCGCCAGCTCACGAGCCAGTGCGAACTCATCCAGATCGGCGACCTCCACGAGCAGCTGACGGCCCGGCAAGGCCGCGCGGACCATGTGGACGGTTCGAGTTAGTAGACGCGTATCGAGAGGCCGGAATGGGTCTGTGAGCACCACCGTTTCGAGTTGCCGACATCGAGTACGAGAAAGAAGCTCGAAAAGCTTCGGATCGACATCCTGTGGCAAGCGAATACCAAAGCTCGCGGGCGTGGACCGAAACAGCTGCTCCAGGTAGCGAACGAGATGTCCTCGGGCATCTTCGGACCAGCGGAAGAAAACCAGGTTGGCGATGCCCGAAGCCCAGGGGTGATTGCATGCATCTCGAATCGATTCCTGCTCGAGGTGTAGAGGATGCGAATAGAAAAGAAAGGTGGTTCGGGCTGGGGGCATCGGTCTAGTACCAACGGCAGGTCAATGGTCTTTTCCTTCCTACCGCGTAGAGCATGCGGGATCTCGGAAGGTGAGGTCTTTGCCGTAATATACAGCTGCTCTCTCTCTGTGAGGAGAAATGCGATCGATCTCTTTCCGCGTAACGGCAATCTCACTGCGCTCGTTGTCTTCGGCGGCCCTTGACACGAAAAGAAACCGAGCGCCATGGGCAAGTATTGTGCAAGGCATGGTCTTGCACGGAAGAAACAGAACCCAGGAAGCCAAACGAAGCCCGATCCTGCGTGAAACAGCGCGTTCGATGTTACAGATCATCGCTGATCTCTGAAGAGGAGCCCACCCGTTCCTCCTGCTCCTTGCGACGCTCTTCCTCTTTCCGGCTCTGCGTCTTTAGAGCGCGGGCGCGAGCTTCAGAAGAAAGTCGTGCTTCTAGTGAGGAGTGGCGGCTCCACGTCGACGGCACGGCCCATGGCCGGGATCCATCAGTTGATTCAACTGCCGAAACCTCTTCGGCGTACGGCTAAGGCCCCCCCTCCGGCTAGAAGAAGGCTGGCAAGCAGAAAGGATATCGATCCCGGCCCCTGGGCGGCACAGCCGCAGCCTCTGTCTCCGGGGCCAAGTCCTGTTTCATCCTCACTATCAATAGGCCCATAGCCGCCACCTTCCTCCACATCTGTTTCGGTCATGGGCTCGCAGTTGCCCGCCCTGCAAATCTGCCCATAAGGACACCTGGCTCCCTCACACGCGTCGATGCAGACGCCGCCTTCACAGTAGAAGCCGTCCTGACAGTCCCTGGTAGCGCAAGCATCCTCGACGCAGCTGCCGTCCGGTTGACACGTCTTGCCCTCGGGGCAGGCTTCCCACTCGCAATGCGTCTGACAGCTGCCGTCCACACATACGGAGCAGTGATCGCATGCTATGCGATAGCATACATCGAGGCAGTGCCCCGTTCCTCGGCAAACCTGGCCGTGCGGACATATGACTCCGTCACAGGGATCGACGCATTCTCCTTCCCGACAATGGGTCCCGACGGGACAGGTCACATCGACACAGTCGGGCTCGAGGCAGACAGTGTCCACGCATACGTAATCATCGAGACATCCAAACTCCAGACACGGAGCAACGCATGCTCCCTGATGACAAACGAAATACGGCCCACAAAGTTCCTCACCATTGTCGACTACCCCGTCGCAATCCTCATCGAGTCCGCTGCACATCTCCGGACCGGGGTCCATGATGGGAACACAGTCCGTTGTGCTTCCAACACATCTCTTCACGCCTTCGGCGCATACGCCATGCAAGCCGGTATCGCAGGGCTCCCCAGCCCCCTCACAGCCCTCGATCACACCACCGCGAATATCAAATCGCCAAACACCGGGCTCCCCAACATTTGATTGATTACACAAGATCTCGTGAATCTGGTCACTACGGGAGCCCGGTATCTCCACGTGGTTCACTCGGTCCCCCGC
>SKWY01000527.1 GCA_007128675.1 Deltaproteobacteria bacterium
GGTGGCGGCTTCTTGGCTACCTTATCAAGCTCCCGGATTCGGAAGACCTTCTGGGTCAAGGGATCGGTTACATCGATTCCGTCATCCCTGACGTCGCAGAAGATATTTCCGCCAGGCCCCTTGAGGCCCACTTTGCTCATGCCGATCTTGAGCGCCTCGATCCAGGTGCTGGCCTCCACCCTCAACGTGAGATCGAAGCCGGTCTCCTCGACAGCCGGAATGAAGACCTCGAAGTGAGTCATGACGGCCCCGCTATCTCTCGATGATTCTGAACTCGACTCGCCTGTTTTGCTCGCGACCAACGGCGGTGGCGTTCGAGGCAATTGGGCGAGTCAGGCCGAAGCCAACGGACTCCATGCGGTCCGGCTCGACTCCTTGGCCGATGAGATAATCGCGCACCGAGTCGGCACGGTTCTGAGAGAGCCGAAGGTTCATCGCCGCGCCGCCGACATTGTCGGTGTGCCCCTCGACCCGGATCTGTAGTCGTGGGTGGTCCTTGAGCACCTGGGCCACCTCGTTCAGAAGATCGAAGCTGTCTGGGAGTATCTCCCACCTGCCGGTTGCGAAATGTACCTTCTGACGAATCTCGATTCGGTCTCTATGCAGCTCGACTAGCTGGTACTCTCGAGGCTCTGGCTCCGGCTCCGGAGGCAGACAACCATCATGATCCGGTGAGCCCTTCACGTCGGGACAGGCATCGATGTGATCCGGCACGCCGTCTCCCGAGGTGTCTCTTGGCGGGCATCCGTCGAGCTCGGGAATCCCGAAGTCGTCTGGACACCTATCCTCGTCGTCGGGGATTCCGTCGCCATCGCGATCTTCAATCGGACAGCCGTCGTTCCAGGCTGGGCCTGGCTCGTCTGGGCAGCGGTCGAGGTGATCCGGTACTCCATCGCCGTCTCGGTCCGGCCAGGGGCAGCCGTCGTTCTCTTCGGGGCCCGGGATGTAAGGACACTCGTCCTCATCATCGGGAATACCGTCGCCATCGGAGTCGAGGACCTCATCGGGTGGACAGCCAAGGTTCCAAAGAGGACCGTGGTGCTCGGGGCAGCGGTCTATCTCATCGGGCAGCCCGTCATTGTCTCTGTCCTCGAGGAAGAAACGAACCGGCTCTGGCTCTTCCTCTTCTTCGATAGAGACTATGACCGGAGGCGGTTCCGGCTCTCGGATCAGAACTTCTTGCACACATCCGCGCGATAGCTCCACGGCGTCGGTGGCGGCCTTCGTTGCAAGCTCTATGTGCTGATTGGCCCGAACCCAGTTGCCCTTGTCCAGCTCTCCCAGAGCGAAAGTGAGGTGAGCTTCCCCGGTTGCCAGCTCCTTGGGAGCGCAGTCGAGAGCACCTTGCTGTCGTGCGAGCTTCAGATCCTCGTCGACGACACCAGCGGATGCCTTTATCTGATTGCCTGTTACACAGCCGGCCGAGAGCCCTAGAAATAGGGCTGCCGCCGCTGCCGTCGCGCTGCCACGAGCGAAGGTGTTGATAAAGCGCATTCGCGTCACTCCCCTCGAGGCGAGTTGGAATCGGACGGGCCGTCTGTTGGGTCTTCTGGGGTCTTGACTTCCACGGGTTGGGAGGGCTCCTGGCGGACCTGCTGCATGGAGCGAGCTTGGGCCTCTCGGGCCGACTGCGCGGACTTCCGGCCGTACTTGATGGCTCTCCCGTAGTGGGCATAGCCACGCTCTTCGCGGGCCTTCTCCAGGTAGAGCTCGGCGGTAGTGTACTCGTAAGGGGCGTGATCGTAGGCCCTAGCCGTTCTTGCGCCCGAGAGGGCAACTTCGGCATCGTTGATCACGGCCGTCGCTTCTATGGGACCACATCCGGCCGCGAGCCATGTTGCCGCCACGAGTATGGTCAATGCCGTCGTTCTTGTTGCGCTCATGAATGCCCCTCGATATCCCAAGAGCCCCTCGTAACAGGGCGTTACCTTTGGAGTCAAGGTTGCCTCTCCTCGTTTGGTCGCTACCAACGTAGGCGGAGTGAGGCTTCAGTGTATTGATTTGCAGGGAGGCATTCTACTCGAAAAGGCGGGTGCAAGCGTCTGAAACCTGCTGCGCTGGGTCGTGACGCTCGGGTATCATTTGTGGAGGTGAACCTCTCCTTGAATATACGGCCTTTCGTCACTGCTCTTCTCGCCCTGCTCGTTCTTACTTCTCGGACGGCTGGCGCCGAGGAGATATCGGGCCTGGTGGGCAGGATCGTGATCGAACGCAGGGAAGCGCTCGATCCGGTCATCAACAGGCTCGTCTATCTCGATTCACAGGATGCGGCCTTGCGGGTCGCTCGACTCTTGGCTCATCCGAGCCCCTCCGTCAGATCGAAGGCGGCGTGGGTCCTCGGGTTCCTACAGGCGCCCGTGACGGAGCAGGCTCTGCACCGAGCGGTCTTGGACCCCCATTGGGAGGTGCGGCGAGACGCGGTGTACGCCCTCGGTAGGCTCTCCGCCACTGGAGCCGCGTCGACCATCGCCACGAGGCTGAAGGATACCTCGCGTCCCGTTCAGCTCGAAGCGGCCCGAGTGCTTGGTGCCTTGGGTGACGAATCCACGGCGCCTGCTCTCCGAGAGGCCCTGGGGGCCATCGAGGATGATGCGGCCCTCGAGGTTTCACTCTTGACGGCGTTGGGCCGACTTGGGGACGAGGACTCCATCGCGATTATCAGGGAGAGTATGTCGAGCGGAGGGGAAGAGGTTCGCCTCGCCGCCCTGCGCGCTCTAGTTCAGCTAGAGGATGGTGACGCGGTCGACGAGATACTGCGAAGACTGCGGCATGAAGAGGGGTACGTTCGACGTGACGCCGCGCTGCTCTTGGCCGACGTGGAGGCACCTTGGGCCGCGGGAGCCCTGGAGGAGGCGCTAAGCTCCGAGGAGGATCCGTGGGTGGCCATTGGAGTAGCCGAGGCTCTCACGGCTCAAGGCGGCGATAGGGGGCTTGGTCATCTCGCCGAGGTCAGTGCGACGTCCGAGGACCCGCGACTCAAGCAGCAGGCGGTAGAAGCTCTCGGGCGACAAGGCATTCGTGGAGAGGACTTGAAGCAGGTTCGGCTCAGGATGGCGCTGAAGCGGCTGCGGAGCATGGATCTCCCCGTGGAAGCCTTGGCTCGCGAGTTACTGGCCCTGGATGTGCCTTTCGACGAAAGGGTTGCGCTCATCTCCGAACGCTTTCGTGGCGTGCCTTATGTTCAGTCGCCGCTCGGAGAAGGGGGGGGCTACGACCCTGGTCCCCTATATCGCTCCGATGGTGTGGATTGCCTTACCTTGGTGGAGCAGGTCATAGCTCTCGCTCACGCTCGGAATCCGGAGGATATCGTTCCTATTCTGAATGATGTTCGCTACCAGGCCGGGGTTGTCGCCTTCGGAGAGCGCAATCACCTGATGGAGCACCAGTGGTTGCCCAACAATCTCTCCAAGGGATGGATACGGGACATAACGCGCGAAGTTGGAGGAGATCTGGTCGAGATTGCCCACAAGGAGGTGACGCGCGAGAGCTGGGAGAACCGGCGTGGTGTCGATCTTCCCCTCGATCCGGAGGAGATTCCCCTTGGCACGGCAAGTCTTCCGATTATTCCAATCGAGTCGATATCGGAGGTGATGGATCGCATTCCACAGGGAGCTATCCTGGTGGTAGTTCGCGCGGACTTCCGTAGCCGGCCCTATCGGGTGACTCACCTTGGATTCGTATTCGAGAAGAACGGGGAGAAGTACCTGCGGCACGCCGCTCGTGTGCATTACAAGTCGGTGGTGGACGAGCGGCTATCCATGTTCCTGCGACGCAACCGTGGTTACAAGAGCTGGCCGGTTACCGGCTTTCACATATTGTTCTTGCAGGAGAACCTTCTTCGTGCCGATGCCATAGCTAGAGACCACGAAAGGTCGAGGGACTAAACGCGTCAGCGCGGGCCTTCTTGGTTCTGTGTGGGCCGATTAGTCGAGTTCTCGATCGTCTCTGTTTGAGCGGCGGACTCTCTTTGACGGGCCGCAAAGACATCGCCCCGGTTCCAACGGAGAGTCTCCAAGAACACGAGTAGACCGGCGACCGCGGCTATGAGCACCGCTCCGAGAACCAGACTAGGCGCCAGCCAACCTCCATCGGTGATTGGGCCCTTCTGCTCCCTCAAATCATTCTCGTCATCATCGAGATCAAGCTCCAGCAGCCTCCATCGCACCCGTCGCTGATAAGAGGCGATCAGCCAGCCGGCCGAGACGAGCGTAGCCACGGCTACGAGCACGAGGCCGAAAAGTATGGGTCGCCGAAGACTCTCCTTCCACACCTCCAGCTCGAGCAGCTTGAATCCTGTCGTATCCCCTAGAAGCGGCGGGGTAGGGCTTTTTGGCTCCACCCGCGAGAGCATGGCGGCGGCGACGCGTTCGGCCTCGCTCTTGGAAAGGCCCTTCAGGACCGTTTCGTCCAGGCCTGTAACCCACGAGATGAGAGAGTCGGGACGAGGCAGATTGGGTGGATAGGAGGCAAGGGGCGTGGCTGTTGGAAGCCTCTTTAGCCTCTTCCCAAGATTATGCACGGCAAGGCCTCCTTCATTCTCATCTACCCATACCGAGATAAAGGCGGGCCCGGTGCCGTCATGACCAGGGCTGGCCTTGATCGTTACGAGGCCCTCGACATTCTCGGGCAGTGGAATTCCTATTCGCTCCTCATCTCCTCTGATGCGGCCGCTATGTGCGGAGAGCCATCTCCCTTCCGCCCATACGTCGATTGTCACCGGACGATTTGGTTGCCGAAGCGCCACATCGATATTCAATACCGTCCCCGGGCGAAGAATCCGTTTGCTAGGAGTGATGGTGAGTGATGCCGGCAGGTCTCGCAGCCAGACGCGGCTCTCGATCTCTCCTATTCGCATGAGCAAGGAGCCCCGCGGGAAGGCGGGTTCGTAGGTGAACGAAGCCATGCCCAGACTATCCAGGGA